>NZ_JBHYKM010000029.1:60686-72852 GCF_042741435.1 Streptomyces sp. NPDC058955
GCCAGGGGGGGGCGCGGCCGCGGCCGCCCCCCCCCCCCGCCGCCGACCGCGCGGCGGCGCGGATGGCGGCCGGCGTCTGCCCGTCCGGCGCGATCGCCTTCCGGGCCGGGCCGGAGTCCGGCGGCGCGTAGCCGGGGGTACGCCCCCGGCCCGCGCGGTGCGGGCCGGGGCGCCTCGACGGCGGGGCTCCGGGTCAGGCCAGGACCTTGAGCGCGCCGGGGCGGACCCGGAGGGTGACCGGGAGGGTGGCGTCGACCTCGCCGTCCGCGCCGTACGGCAGGGGTCGGTCGGCCTCGACCCGTATCTCCTTGCCGCGCAGGATCTCGACCTGGGGGCGGTTCAGGTGCGCGCCGGTCTTCAGCTCGTTCATCATGGCGAAGAAGAGCCGCTTCGGCGCCTCGCGGATCACGACGACGTCGAGCAGTCCGTCGTCGAGCCGGGCCCCGGGCGCGATGTTCCGGCCGAAGCCGTAGAAGCCGGAGTTGGCCGCGACCACCGTGTAGCCGGTGCGCTCGTGGCGGACGCCGTCGACGGTGATCCGGTAGTCGGCGGGCTTCCAGGCGAGCACCGCCCGCAGACCGCCGGCGTAGTACGAGGCCGCGCCCCGCAGGATCCGCGAGGCGTTGGCGTGGCGGTTGGCGACCGCGTCGACGCCCGCGTACACGCTGCCGAGGACGCAGGTCCTGGCGTGGGTCGCGGACTCGACCTCGATGGTGTCGACGGCACGCGGCTCGCCGCCGAGCAGGACGGCGGCGAGCCCCGGCGCGTCGGTGGGCAGTTCCAGGGCGCGGGCGAAGTCGTTGCCCCGGCCCGCCGGCACCAGCCCGAGCACCGTGTCGGTGCCGCTGAGCGCGCCGCCGATGCCGCCGGCCATGCCGTCGCCGCCGACGGCGAGGACGACGTGCCCGCGCTCCCCGGCCCGCAGGGCGAGTTCGCGGGCGTGCTCCAGGCTGCGGCTGTAGACGGTGTCGAGTCCGGCGCCCGCCTCCCGGAGCAGCCGGGCCAGCGGGAGCAGGCCGGCCGTGCCGCTGGAACCCCCTGCGGTGGGGTTGACGACGGCGGTGAAGTGGCGCATGGATCAGTCCTCCGGGCGGCGGGAGAGGTGGTCAGCGGACGGGGACGAGGACTCCGGGGTTGAGCACGCCGGACGGGTCGATCTCGGCCTTGACGGCCTGGAGCACGCGGATGCCGAGCGGGCCGATCTCCCGGGCGTACCAGTCGCGGTGGTCGGTGCCGACGCCGTGATGATGGCTGATGGTGCCGCCGGCCGCCAGGATGGCGTCGTTGGCCGCCCGCTTGGCCGGCTCCCAGTGGGCGACCGGGTCCTCGCCCTGCGCGGAGACGACGGTGAAGTAGAGGGAGGCGCCGTTCTCGTAGGTGTGCGAGATGTGGCACATGACGAGGGGCGGGGTGCCGGCCTCGGTGAGGGTGGTGGTGAGGGCGTCGCGCACGGCGGTGTAGAGGCCGGGGATCGCGGACCAGAAGGCGGCGGTCTCCAGGGTCTCGGCGAAGGCGCCGGCGTCGAGGAGGGAGTCGCGGAGGTAGGGGGCGTTGTAGCGGCCGTGCTCCCAGCGGTCGCCGGGCTCCTCGCCGAGGTACTCGCCGTCGCAGGCCAGCAGGACCTCGCGGGCGGCGGCGCGGCGGACGGCGGTCTCCTCCTCGGTGCCCTCGTAGCCGACGATCGCCATGCAGCCCGGGTTCGGCGGGAGTTCGGCGCTGCCGATGGCGTCCGGCTGCGCGAGGCCGACGAAGGTCTCCGACTCGTCGGAGAGCCGCAGCACGGTGGGGCGGGGGCCGTCCTGGGCGAGGCGGCGCAGCGCCGCGGTGCCCGCCTCGAAGGAGGCGAAGCGCCAGCCCTCGTAGATCCGCCGGGCCGGCAGGGGGCGGACGCGGACGGTGACGGCGGTGATCACGCCGAGCGCGCCCTCGGAGCCGAGGATCAGCTGGCGGAGGTCGGGTCCGGCGGCCGAGCGGGGGGCCCGCCCCGTCTCCAGGGTGCCTTCGGGGGTGGCGACGGTGAGGCCGACGACCATCTCGTCGAAGCGGCCGTAGCCCGCGGACGCCTGGCCGCTGGAGCGGGCCGCGGCGAAGCCGCCGACGGAGGCCCATTCGAAGGACTGCGGGAAGTGGCCGAGGGTCCAGCCCCGGGCGTTGAGCAGTTCCTCGCAGCGGGGGCCGCGCAGGCCGGGCTGGAGGGTGGCGGTGCGGGAGACCTCGTCGACGGCGAGCAGCTGGTCCATGCGGCGCAGGTCGAGCGCGACGAAGGGGCGCTCGGTGGTGGGCGCGAGGCCGCCGACGACGGAGGTGCCGCCGCCGAAGGGCACGGCGGCGAGGCCGTGTTCGGCGCAGGCGCTCAGCACGGCGAGGACCTCGTCGTGGCCGGCCGGGAGGACGACGGCGGCGGGCACGTCCTCGACCTCGCCGGCGCGGATGCGCAGCAGGTCGGGGGTGGACTTGCCGCGGGTGTGCCGGATCCGGCTCTCGGCGTCGTCCCGGACGCCGTCCGGGGCGGCGACGGCCGTGCGCAGCGCGGCGCGGGCCTCGTCGGTGAGGGCCGGGGCGGGCGGTTCGATCGCGTCGGGGGGGGGGGGGGGGGCCCCCGCGGGGGGGGGGGGGGGGGCCGGGGGGGGGGGCGCCCCCCCCCCCCCCCGCGGGGGGTGACGCCGAGCAGGTCGCGCAGGAGGCCGGTGACCGCGTCGGGCAGGGGTGCCGCCTTGGCCGGGTCGCCCCAGCCGCTCCACAACATGTCCACTTCGAGAGGTTCCTCACGGTCTGTTTCACGGACGGCTCTGCCGCTCGGCCCGCACTGGCATTACACTGTGACAGATGACGCCCATTCGTCACAACCATGCAGACGCAGATCCCGTGCTCGACGCCGCACGCGACTGCGTGCTCGCCGTCGGCGTACGCCGCACCACCCTCACCGACGTCGCCCGGCGCGCGGGGGTGTCCCGGATGACGCTCTACCGGCGCTGGCCCGATGTGCGCAGCCTGGTCGGCGACCTGATGACCCGTGAGTGGATCGGCGTCGCCGCCGGGGCGATGCCCCCGTCCGACGACGACCGGCCGGAGCGGGAGCGGATCGTCGAGGGGCTCGTCGCGGGCACCGCCGCGTTCCGGGCGCACCCGCTCTTCCACAAGATCCTCGACGTGGACCCGGAGCTGCTGCTGCCGTACGTCCTCGACCGGCGGGGCGCCAGCCAGGACGCCCTCCTCGGCCTCCTCCACAGCGCGCTGGAGGACGGTCACGAGGACGGGTCCGTGCGACGGGTCCGCGCGGACCTGCAGGCCCGCTCCCTGCTGCTGGTCGTCCAGTCCTTCACGCTCTCGCTGCGCACCATGACCGACGAGACCGATCCCGAACTCAGCGAAGCCGCCTTCCTCGACGAGCTGCGCACCCTGCTGGAGAGGACCCTCACCCCGTGAACCCCACGAGCGGCACCGCCCTGCCCGGCTCCTCGCTGAACGCCGAGCGCCGCCGGCGCGAACTGGAACGACTCGCCGACACCACCGCCGCCGGCGACCGCACCGTCGACGTCCTCGTCGTCGGGCTCGGCGCCACCGGAGCCGGAGCCGCGCTCGACGCGGCGACCCGGGGGCTGAGCGTCGTCGCGGTCGACGCCCACGACCTCGCGTTCGGCACCTCCCGCTGGAGCTCCAAGCTGATCCACGGCGGGCTGCGCTACCTCGCCTCCGGCCAGCTCGACGTCGCCCACGAGAGCGCCGTCGAGCGCGGCGTCCTCATGGAGCGCACCGCCCCCCACCTGGTCCGCGCCCAGCCCTTCGTGCTGCCCCTCACCCCGCTGGTCGGGCGCGCCCAGGCGGCCCTCGCCCAGGCCGGGTTCCTCGCGGGCGACCTGCTGCGGGTCGGGGCCCGCACCTCGCGCGGCACGCTGCCCCGGCCGCGTACCCTCTCCGCCGTCGAGACCCGCCACCTCGCCCCGGCCCTGCGGCCCACCGGCCTGCGCGGCGGACTGCTCTCCTGGGACGGCCGGCTCTCCGACGACGCCCGCCTCGTGACCGCGATCGCGCGCACCGCCGCCGCCCACGGCGCCCGGATCCTCACCCGCACCCGCGCCCTCGAACTCCACGGCGACGGGGCGGTGCTCCGCGACGAGACCACCGGCGAGACGCTGCGCGTCCGCGCGCGCACCGTCGTCAACGCCACCGGGGTGTGGGCGGGCGGCCTCGTCGACGACGTCCGGCTGCGGCCCTCGCGCGGCACCCACCTGGTGCTGCGCGCCGAGGACCTGGGGCGGCTCTCCGCCGGCCTGCACATCCCGATCCCCGGCGAGACCAACCGCTTCGTGCTGGTCCTCCCCCAGGGCGACGGACGGGTCTACGTGGGCCTCACCGACGAGCCCCTCGACGGCGAGGTCCCCGACGTGCCGGAGGTCCCCGAGACCGACATCGGCTTCCTCCTCGACGTGCTCGGCTCCGCCCTGGACGTCACCGTCCGGCGGTCCGACGTCGTCGGCGCCTTCGCCGGCCTGCGGCCGCTGCTGGACACCCGGGACGCGGCCGGCCGCACCGCCGACATCTCGCGCCGGCACGCGGTCCTCACCTCCCCCGACGGCGTCGTCACCGTCGTCGGCGGCAAGCTGACCACCTACCGCCGGATGGCCCAGGACGCCGTCGACGCCGCCGTGGCCGCCCGCGGCCTGGACGCCGGCCCGTGCCGCACCGCGTCCGTCCCGCTCGTCGGCGCCGCCGCCCCGCGGGTCCTCGCCGGGCTGGACGTCCCGCCGCGCCTCGTGCACCGGTACGGCTCCGAGGCCCCGACCGTCCACGCCCTCGGCCTCCGGGACCCGGCGCTCGCCGAGCCCGTGGTGCCCGGCCACCCCGTCACCGGCGCCGAGCTGGTGTGGGCCGTCCGCCACGAGGGCGCCCTCGACGTCGCCGACGTCCTCGACCGCCGCACCCGCGTCGGCCTGGTCCCCGAGGACCGCGCCGTCGCCGAGGAGGCGGCCCGCGCCGCCCTGGCGGACGCCTCCCAGCTGCGCTGAGCCGACGCGGGGCGGGCGCGGCGGGCCCGGGTGGCACCCCACACCACCCCTTGGGACCATGGGCGTCGGAGGACAGCCATGACTCCCGACCCGCACGATTCCGCCCCGGACGGCCCCCCGGCACCCGAGCCGGCGGAGACGGGCGCCGGGGACGCCGGACCGGACGAGGGATCCGGGAAGCGCCGCCGGACGCTCCGCCTCACGCTCCCGGGCTGCTGGGGCGCGCTGCTGCTCGCCTGCCTCTCCTTCACGCCGTCGCTGCTCCCCCGCGGCGGCCTCCTCCAGGGGCTGATCTGCGGCATCAGCGCGGCCATCGGGTACGGGCTCGGCGTGGTCGGGGCGTATGTGTGGCGGGCCTTCGCCGACCGGGAGGCGCGTCCCGCGTCGACCCGGTCGTGGCAGGGCCTGGGCGTCGCCGCGATCGTGCTGTTCGGGCTCGCGTTCGGCTTCGGCCAGTACTGGCAGTACGAGATCCGCGACCTCATGGACGTCACGGACTACAGCCTGCCCGCCACCCTCGCCTGCCCCTTCGTCGCCGCGGCCGTCTTCCTCCTGCTGCTCCTGGCCGGCCGGGGCCTGCGCCGGATCTACCGGTGGCTCGCCCGCCTGCTGCGCCGCTGGATCGGCCCCCGGGCGGCGCGGGTGGTCGGCTGGCTCGTCGTGGCGGGCCTGGCCTGGTCCGTCGTCAGCGGAGTGCTGCTCTCCGGGTTCGTCGGCGCGGCCAACGAGGCGTTCTCCCTCCGGGACACCAGGACCCCCGAGGGCGTCGTGCGGCCCACGTCCGCGCTGCGCTCCGGCGGGCCCGGCTCCCTGGTGCCCTGGGACACGCTGGGCTACCAGGGACGGGCCTTCACCGGCAGCGGTCCGACGGCCGGGGACATCGGCGCGTTCACCCACCGCCCCGCGCGGGAGCCCGTCCGCGCCTACGCCGGGCTCGCGACCTCCGACGACACGGAGACCCGCGCGGAGCGGGCCGTCGCGGACCTCGAACGGGCCGGCGGCTTCGCGCGCGCGAACCTGCTCGTGATGACCACCACCGGCAGCGGCTGGGTCGACCCCGCCGCCGTGGACTCCTTCGAGTACCTCGGCGACGGCGACGCGGCGACCGTCGCCATGCAGTACTCGTACCTGCCGTCCTGGCTCTCCTACCTCGTGGACCAGTCCAAGGCCCGGGAGGCCGGCCGGGAGCTCTTCGACGCGGTCTACGACGTCTGGTCCAAGCTGCCGCAGGACGAGCGTCCGCGGCTCTTCGTCGCCGGCGAGAGCCTCGGCTCCTTCGGCGGGGAGACCGCCTTCAGCGGCGAGTACGACCTGCGCAACCGCACGGCCGGCACGGTCTTCGCCGGCCCGCCGAACTTCAACACCCTCTTCCGCGAGTTCAGCGACCACCGGGAGCCGGGCAGCCCCGAGATCGAGCCCGTCTACAAGGACGGCCGGACCGTCCGGTTCACCGACGACCCGACCACCGGCATCACCCCCACCGACCGGCCCTGGGACGGGACGCGGGTGCTGTACCTGATGCACCCGTCCGACCCCATCGTCTGGTGGAGCCCCGAGCTGGCGCTGACGCAGCCCGACTGGATCGGCGAGGCGCCCGGCGACGACGTGCTGGAGGAGATGGTCTGGATCCCGTTCGTGACCTTCTGGCAGGTCACCGCCGACCTGCCGTTCTCCACGGGCGTCCCGGACGGTCACGGTCACACCTACAAGGCCGCGTACGTCGACGCCTGGAACGCGGTCATGCGGCCGGCGGACTTCACCCCGCAGGACCTGGAACGGCTCCGCGAGGTCATCCGGCCGCCGGAGGAGTGACGTCGCCCGCGCGGGGCGCCCGGTCAGCGCAGCGCGAAGCCGACGACGTACCCGAACGCGTTGAGCGCCCAGTGGAACCCCATGGGCGCCAGCAGGCTGCCGCTGCGGCGCCGCAGTTCGCAGAGGACGACGCCGCCCGCCGCGGTGAAGAGCACGGCGGCCGCGACCGCGACGACGGAGCCGGCCGCGGAGTCCCCGAAGACGCCCGTCAGCGCCGGTTTCGCGGTGGCGAGGTGCAGCGACGGCAGGACGTGCCACAGGCCGAAGAGGAGGCTCGACACGGCCGTCGCCCAGACCGTCCCGCGGGCCCGCCGCACCAGCCCGTACAGCACGCCGCGGAAGGCGACCTCCTCCACCAGGACGGTGCCGACCGGGACCACCACGAGGACGCGCACCGCCAGCTCGGCGCCGGTCATCCCCGCGTACCGCCGGTCCTCGAAGAGGGAGCGGGTCGCCGGGACCAGCGCGGCGACGGCGTAGCCGGCACCCACCAGCGCCATCAGGACCAGCGCCCACCGGGCGCCGCGCGCCCGGGTCCCGGCCGCCAGGCCGGCGTCCGCCAGGGTGCCGCCCGCCCGGCGCAGCACCCCGAGGAGCAGGACGGTGACGGCGACGGCCGTCACCAGCCGGAGCAGTCCGTCCCAGTGGTGGAGGAGCAGATTGGCGGCGGCGAGGACGGCGAACACGAGGGCCACGGCCCACCGGGTGCCGAGGGGCCCACCCCACCGGCTCCGCAGCCCGTGGGGCGCGGAGCCGTCGTGGGGGGCCGGGCGCGGTGTGGCGGCGTCCGGCCGGCGGGGAGTCACGGGGAAGTCCGTCCTCCGGCGTACCGGCGGGTCGTCTCTCGTCCCTCCCTCCCCACCACGCTACCCGTCGCCCTCCCCCCGCGCCCGGCGGCACCGGACGGCGGGGGGCGAGGGCCGCGGGGCGTCAGGAGATGCGGTGGAGCCAGCCCTTCGGGTCGGGGGCGGTGCCGTGGTGGAGGTCCACCAGGGCCTCGCGCAGGGCGAGCGTCACGGGGCCGGGCTCGCCGTCGCCGATCGTCCAGTCGCCGTCCCGGTCCTTGACGTGGCCGACGGGGGTGACGACGGCCGCGGTGCCGGAGGCGAACACCTCGGTGATGCGGCCCTTCGCGCACTCCCGCCGCCACTGCTCCAGCGAGATCTTCTCCTCCCGGGGGACGTAGCCCATGCTCTCGGCGATGCCGAGCAGCGTGTCGCGGGTGACGCCGGGGAGCAGCGAACCGCTGAGGGCCGGGGTGACGATCTCGGCACCGGGTCCCGAGCCGCGCACGAAGAACATGTTCATGCCGCCCATCTCCTCGATCCAGGTGCGCTCCAGCGGGTCGAGCCAGACGACCTGCTGGCAGCCGGCCTCCTGGGCCTGGAGCTGCGCGACGAACGAACCGGAGTAGTTTCCGGCGCACTTGACGTTGCCGGTGCCGCCCGGGATGGCGCGGCTGTGCTCGTGGCTGATCCACACGGAGACGGTCTCCATGGCCTTGCCGAAGAAGCCGCCCGCGACGAACGCCATCATCAGGTACTCGTAGGTGTGGGACGGGCGGAGCATCAGGTTGGCGTCCGCGCCGAACATCATCGGCCGCAGGTAGATGCTGTGGCTCGGGTCGTCGGAGAGCAGGCCCTGGTCGGCCCGCAGCACCTGCTCGATGGAGTCGACGAACACGTCCTCGGGCAGCTCGGGCATGGCCAGCCGGCGGGCGGAGCGCTGGAAGCGGCGGGCGTGGTCCCACGGCCGGAAGACGGCCACGCCGCCGTCGGCCTGGCGGTGGGCCTTCAGCCCCTCGAAGATGACCTGGGCGTAGTGCAGGCCGATCGTCCCCGGGTGCAGGGTGAGCGGGCGGAGCCGGCCGAGCTCGGGCTTGTGCCAGCCGTCGGTGGGGTTCCAGGAGAGCGTGTACATGTGGTCGGTGAAGGCGTCGCCGTGGCCGGGGGCGCGGACGGGCTGGGGCGCGGACGCGGCGGCGGAGTCGTGGTCGAACGTGAGCGTCATGGCGGGTCCTTACGGGTCGACGGGGGTGGTGGGGTGGTGGGGTGCGCGCCGGTCAGACGAGCGGGGCGAAGAAGAAGGTGTCGCGGCGGTGGAACCGGCCGTCGGCGGCGATCCGGAAGAAGTCGGCGAAGCGCAGTCCGACCTCGGTGCCGTCGTGGAGCTCGCCGTGGAACTCGCCGTGGACGGCGATGTCGGAGCCGTCGGCGACGATCGTGGTGAGGGTGTGGCGGCCGGTGCGGATGACCCGGGTGCCGCCGTAGAAGCGGGTGAGGCCCTCGTGGCCGTCGAACGGCGGGTAGCCGGGCCGGTGGTAGACGGCGTCGGGGGTGAACAGGCCGACCAGGCCGGGGACGTCGCCGGCGTCGACGAGGTCGTAGTAGTGGCGCACCTGGGCCTCGGTGGAGGACGGGGTGGTGTCGGTCCGCATGGGGTCTCCTGGGTGTGGAGGATCGGGTGGGGACGGGTGGGTCGGTGGTTCAGCGCGCCGGCGGGGTGAGCCGGTCGGCGAGGACGCCGGCGATGCGGGCGAGCGGATCGGGCCGGGTCATGGCGCCGTGGGTGCAGGGCACGTCGTGGACGTCGAGCCGCCCGGCGACGTACGGCTGCCAGTCCCGCGGGTCCGGCCGGTGGCCGGTGCGGCCTTCGGTGGCGGCGAAGAACAGCAGGTCGCCGTCGAAGCGTTCGGGGACGAAGTCGTGCCGCAGCCGGACGTTGGTGGAGAACACCTCGGCGAGCGCGGCGAGTTCGGCGGCGGAGAAGTGGACGAGCGGTCCGCCGTCCGTGCGGACGGCCTGCTCGAAGCGGGTGAAGGTCAGGGGCTCGTCGGGGACCGGGAGGCCCAGGGAGGCCAGCAGGGCGGCGAGCGTGGTCGGGCAGTCGGCGGGCGGCGGGCCGCCGGGCCGCCAGGACGGGGGCGCGGGCGGGGTGCCGCCGGGTGCGGTGGGCGCGCCGGTGCGGCTGCCGGTCCCGGTGCCGTCGGCGGGGCGGTGCGGGTAGCCGTCCATGATCGCGAGGAGGGCGACCTGCTGGCCCTCGGCGCGCAGCCGGGTGGCGAGCGCGTGGGCGACGAGCCCGCCGAAGGACCAGCCGAGCAGGTGGTACGGGCCTTCGGGCTGCACCGAGCGGAGCTGGGCGAGGTAGTCCTTGACCATCGCGTCGAGCCCGGCCGCCGGCAGGTCCGGCGGGGTGAGGCCGCGGGCCTGGAGCCCGTACACCGGCCGGTCGGGGCCGAGGTGCCGGAGCAGGCCCGCGTACACCCAGCTGATCCCCGCCGCGGGGTGGACGCAGAACAGGGGCGCGGCCTGGGCGGTGGTGCCGCGCGGGCGCAGCGGCAGCGGGGAGGCGAGGGAGGTGTCGGCCCGTGCCGCCGGGGCGGCGCCGTCGAGGCGGGCGGCGAGGCCGGCGACGGTGGGGGCCTCGAAGAGGGCCTGGATGCCGAGGTCGGCGCCGAAGGCGCGGCGGATGCCGGTGACCAGGCGGGTGGCGAGCAGGGAGTGGCCGCCGAGGTCGAAGAAGCCGTCGTCGATGCCGACGGTCTCGACGCCGAGCACCTCGGCGAACAGCCCGCACAGCGTCTCCTCGCGGGCGTCCCGGGGGCCTCGTGCGCCGGCGGTGTCCGCGAGGGCGGGCCGGGGCAGCCGACGGCGGTCGAGCTTGCCGCTGGGGCTCAGGGGCAGCGCGTCGATCCGGACGAAGACGCTCGGGACCATGTGGGCGGGCAGGGCCCGGGCGAGGTGGTCGCGCAGTTCGCCGGTGCCGTCCGCGTCGTCCGTCGTCGCCGTCCCGTTCCCGGCGCCGACGACGTAGGCGACGAGACGCCGGTCGCCGGGCCGGTCCTCGCGGACCACGACGGCCGCCTGGCGGACGTCGGCGTGGCGGGTCAGCTCCGCGGTGATCTCGCCGAGTTCGATGCGGAAGCCGCGGAGCTTCACCTGGTCGTCGGCGCGGCCGAGGAACTCCACGGCGCCGTCGGCGCGTCGGCGGGCGAGGTCGCCGGTGCGGTACATCCGGCCGCCGGGCGGACCGAAGGGGGCGGCGGTGAAGCGTTCGGCGGTGAGGCCGGGGCGGCCGAGGTAGCCGCGGGCGAGCTGGACGCCGGAGAGGTACAGCTCGCCGGTCACGCCGGGCGGCACCGGGCGCAGCGCGGCGTCCAGGACGTGCACGCCGGTGTTCCACACGGGTCGCCCGATGGGGACGCCGACGGCTGCGGCCGGGGATCCGGTGGCCGCGTCGGCGGGGTCGAAGCGGTGGCTGGTGACGTCGACGGCCGCCTCGGTCGGCCCGTAGAGGTTGTGCAGCTCCGCCGTGCTCGCGGCGGCGAAGCGTTCGGCGAGGGCGGTGGGCAGCGCCTCGCCGCTGCAGACGACGCGCCGCAGGGAGCGGCAGGCGGTGACGTCGGTGGCGGCGAGGAACGCCTCCAGCATCGACGGTACGAAGTGGACGGTGGTGACGGAGTGCCGCCGGATCAGGCCGGCGAGGTGGTCGGGGTCCTTGTGGCCCTCGGGCCGGGCGACGACGAGGGTGGCGCCGGTGAGGAGCGGCCAGAAGAACTCCCAGACGGAGACGTCGAAGCTGGACGGGGTCTTCTGGAGCACCCGCTCGCCGGGTTCGAGGCCGTACGCGTGCTGCATCCAGGCCAGCCGGTTCACGATGGCGGCGTGGGTGACGACGACGCCCTTGGGGCGGCCGGTGGAGCCGGAGGTGTAGATGACGTAGGCCGGGTGGTCGGGCCGGGCCTCGGGGAGCGCGTGGACGGCAGCCGGTGCGGGGGCGGCTTCGAGCCGGGCGGTGAGGTCGGGGGTGAGGACGAGGACGGGTGCGGCGTCGTCGAGCATGTGGGCGACGCGGTCGCGCGGGTAGTCGGGGTCGACGGGCAGATAGGCCGCGCCGGCCTTGTGCACGGCGTACAGGGCGACGAGGAGTTCCACCGAGCGGGGCAGGGCGACGGCGACGACGCGTTCGGGGCCGGCGCCGTGTGCGACGAGGTGCCGGGCGAGGTGGTCGGCGCGGGCGTCGAGCGCGGCGTAGGTGATCCGCTGGTCCTCGAAGAGGACGGCAGTGGCGTCGGGGGTCCGGCGGGCCTGGTCGGCGAAGAGCCGGGGCAGGGTGGTGGCCTCGACGGGGGTGGCGGTGTCGTTCCAGTGGTGCCGGATCCGGTCGTGCTCCTCGTCGGTGAGGAGGTCCACGGAGCCGAGGGCCCGGTCGGGGTCGCCGGCGAGGGCGGTGAGGAGGACGGACAGGCGCCGGGCCAGCAGCTCCACGGTGGCGTGGTCGAAGAGGTCGGAGGCGTAGCCGAGCGTCCAGTCGATGCCGGCGGGCCGCCCCTCGGAGTCGTACCG
>NZ_JBHYKM010000030.1:0-29405 GCF_042741435.1 Streptomyces sp. NPDC058955
CCCGCCGGGGGGGGGGGGGGGGGCCTGTCCCGGGGGGTGCGGGAACACCGCGCCGGGGGGGGGGCCGGGGGGGGAAACCCCCGGCCCCCTCGCCCCGTCCGCCCGGGCAGACTGCCCGGCATGGACTTCACGATCAGGGCCGTACGGCCCGAGGAGTACGAGGAACTCGGCGAGATCACCGCGCGGGCCTACCTCGACGACGGCCACCTCACCTTCGGCGAGGACGACGACTACCTGCCGGTGATGAAGGACGTGGCCCGGCGGGCCGTCGAGGCCGAGGTGCTGGTCGCCGTCGACGGCGACGGACAGCTGCTCGGCGGGGTGACCTTCACGGCCGGCGGCGGCGAGTGGGCGGACGTCGCCGGCCCCGGCGAGGCCGAGTTCCGGCTCCTGGCCGTCGCCCGCGCGGCCCGCGGCCGGGGCGTCGGCGAGGCGCTCGTCCGGGCCTGCGTCGAGCGCGCCCGGGCCCTGGACGGCTGCTCCCGGCTGCTGCTCTCCACCCAGGACCGGATGGCCGAGGCGCACCGGATCTACCGGCGGATCGGCTTCACCCGCCTGCCCGAACGGGACTGGAGCCCGGTGCCCGAGCTGTCGCCGCTGCTCGTCCTCGCCCTGGAACTCTGAACACAGGAGCGACCGGGGACACAACATGTGGGGGGTGCCGTGATCGGCGCCCCCCACATGTATGCTCGTCCTCGCTGTCGACGCAGGGGAATCCGGTGCGAATCCGGAACTGTCCCGCAACGGTGTGCTTCGTGCGCTTTTCCGCACGCGGCGAGTCCGAGCACCCGCGCGCAGTGCGCCCGGTCCGTCCGTTCCGGGTGCCGACGACGTCCGGGCCTCGCGGAATGGGCCGGTGGACGCGGGCGCTTCCGCGCGTACGGATGCGCCCGCCCGCCCCTCCCCCGCCGTGGCCCCGGGCCGAGCGAGGGAGAGCCCCCACGTGACCATCGCGCCTGCGGGTCCGTCAGCCGCCGAGGCCGCCGCGATCGAGAGCGACGGCCCCGGGACCGTACTGCTGCGGACCCTGACCGACCTCACCGCCGACCTCACCGACACCGACCCCGGCCGGGTCGCCGCCGCCGCCCTGCGCGGCCGGCACGCCGGTTCGGACGAGGCGGAGCTGCGCGAACTGGCCACCGAGGCCGCCGCCGGTCTCATCTCCGAGGACCCCGCCTACTCCCGGCTCGCCGCCCGCCTGCTCACCCTCACGATCGCCGAGGAGGCGGCCGGGCAGGGCGCGGTCTCCTTCTCCGCCTCGGTCGCCACCGGCCACCGCGAGGGCCTGATCGCCGACCGCACCGCCGACTTCGTCGCGCTGCACGCCGCCCGCCTGGACGCGCTGATCGACCCGGCCGCCGACGACCGCTTCGGCTACTTCGGCCTGCGCACCCTGTACTCCCGCTACCTGCTGCGCCACCCGATCACCCGCAAGGTGATCGAGACCCCGCAGCACTTCATGCTCCGGGTGGCGGCCGGCCTCGCCGAGGACGACTCGGTCCGCGCGCTGGACGAGGTGGCGGCGCTGTACGGGCTGATGAGCCGGCTCGACTACCTGCCCTCCTCCCCCACGCTCTTCAACTCCGGCACCCGCCACCCGCAGATGTCCTCCTGCTACCTCCTGGACTCCCCGCAGGACGAGCTGGACTCGATCTACGACCGCTACCACCAGGTCGCGCGCCTGTCGAAGCACGCGGGCGGCATCGGCCTGTCCTACTCGCGGATCCGCTCGCGCGGTTCGCTGATCCGCGGCACCAACGGCCACTCCAACGGCATCGTGCCGTTCCTGAAGACGCTCGACGCCTCGGTCGCCGCCGTGAACCAGGGCGGCCGCCGCAAGGGCGCCGCCGCCGTCTACCTGGAGACCTGGCACGCGGACATCGAGGAGTTCCTGGAGCTCCGCGACAACACCGGCGAGGACGCCCGCCGCACCCACAACCTGAACCTCGCCCACTGGATCCCGGACGAGTTCATGCGCCGGGTCAACGCCGACGCCGAGTGGTCGCTCTTCTCCCCCGCCGACGTGCCCGAGCTGGTCGACCTGTGGGGCGAGGACTTCGACGCCGCCTACCGCGCCGCCGAGGCGAAGGGCCTGGCCCGCCGGACGATCCCGGCCCGCGACCTGTACGGCCGGATGATGCGGACCCTGGCCCAGACCGGCAACGGCTGGATGACCTTCAAGGACGCCTCCAACCGCACGGCCAACCAGACCGCCGAGCCCGGCAGCGTCGTCCACTCCTCCAACCTCTGCACCGAGATCATCGAGGTCACCGACGACGGCGAGACGGCCGTCTGCAACCTCGGCTCGGTCAACCTGGGCGCGTTCGTGGTCGGTTCGGACATCGACTGGGAGCGCCTGGACGCGACCGTCCGCACGGCCGTCACCTTCCTCGACCGGGTCGTGGACATCAACTTCTACCCGACCGAGCAGGCCGGGAACTCCAACGCCCGCTGGCGTCCGGTCGGCCTGGGCGCGATGGGCCTCCAGGACGTCTTCTTCAAGCTGCGGCTGCCCTTCGACTCCGCCGAGGCGCGTGCCCTGTCGACGCGGATCGCCGAGCGCATCATGCTCGCCGCGTACGAGGCGTCCGCCGACCTCGCCGAGCGCAACGGCCCGCTCCCCGCCTGGGAGAAGACCCGCGCGGCCCAGGGCGTGCTGCACCCCGACCACTACGACGTCGAGCTGAACTGGCCGGAGCGCTGGGCGGCGCTGCGCGAGCGGATCGCCGCCGTCGGCATGCGCAACTCCCTGCTCCTCGCCATCGCGCCGACCGCGACGATCGCCTCGATCGCCGGCGTCTACGAGTGCATCGAGCCGCAGGTCTCCAACCTGTTCAAGCGCGAGACGCTGTCCGGCGAGTTCCTCCAGGTCAACTCGTACCTGGTCGACGAGCTGAAGCAGCTCGGCGTGTGGGACGCGCAGACCCGCGAGGCGCTGCGCGACGCCAACGGCTCGGTGGCCGGCTTCAACTGGGTCCCGGCCGAGGTGCGCGAGCTGTACCGCACGGCCTGGGAGATCCCGCAGCGCGGGCTCATCGACATGGCGGCGGCGCGGACCCCCTTCCTCGACCAGAGCCAGTCCCTGAACCTGTTCATGGAGACGCCGACGATCGGCAAGCTGTCGTCGATGTACGCGTACGCCTGGAAGCAGGGCCTGAAGACGACGTACTACCTGCGCTCCCGCCCGGCGACCCGGATCGCCCGCGCCGCCCAGGCGTCGGCGCCGGCCGCCAACCCCATCCCCGTCCAGCAGGCCACCGACGCGGAAGCGCTCGCCTGCTCCCTTGAGAACCCCGAGTCCTGCGAGGCCTGCCAGTGATGAGCTCCACCGAGAACAAGAACCTGCTGGACCCGGGCTTCGAACTGACCCTCCGTCCGATGCGCTACCCGGACTTCTACGAGCGCTACCGGGACGCGATCAAGAACACCTGGACCGTCGAGGAGGTCGACCTCCACTCGGACGTCGCCGACCTCGCCAAGCTCACCCCCGGCGAGCAGCACATGATCGGCCGACTGGTCGCGTTCTTCGCGACGGGCGACTCGATCGTGGCGAACAACCTGGTCCTGACGCTCTACAAGCACATCAACTCCCCGGAGGCGCGCCTCTACCTGAGCCGCCAGCTCTTCGAGGAGGCCGTCCACGTCCAGTTCTACCTGACCCTCCTGGACACCTACCTCCCCGACCCGGACGACCGGGCGGCGGCCTTCGCCGCGGTGGAGAACATCCCGTCGATCCGCGAGAAGGCCCAGTTCTGCTTCACGTGGATGGACTCGGTCGAGAAGATCGAGAAGCTGGAGACGGCTGCCGACCGCCGCCGCTTCCTGCTCAACCTGATCTGCTTCGCCGCCTGCATCGAGGGCCTGTTCTTCTACGGCGCCTTCGCGTACGTCTACTGGTTCCGCTCCCGCGGCCTGCTGCACGGCCTGGCGACCGGCACCAACTGGGTGTTCCGCGACGAGACCATGCACATGAACTTCGCCTTCGAGGTCGTGGACACGGTCCGCAAGGAGGAGCCGGAGCTCTTCGACGACGCCCTCCAGCAGCAGGTCACGGACATGCTGAAGGAGGCCGTCGAGGCGGAGCTCCAGTTCGGCCGCGACCTGTGCGGCGACGGCCTGCCGGGCATGAACACCGAGTCGATGCGCGAGTACCTCCAGTGCGTCGCCGACCAGCGCCTCCAGCGCCTCGGCTTCCCCCCGGTCTACGGCTCCGAGAACCCGTTCGCCTTCATGGAGCTCCAGGGCGTCCAGGAGCTCACCAACTTCTTCGAGCGCCGCCCCTCCGCCTACCAGGTGGCGGTCGAGGGCACGGTCGACCTGGACGAGGACTTCTAGTCCGTCCGGACACGCGAGAGGGCCCCGCACTCGGTCGAGTGCGGGGCCCTTCGGCGTGACCCGGGGCCGGTCAGTCGTTGGCGACGACCGGGTAGCGCGGGGTGCCCTCCTCCATCTGGCGGAGGGCGTCCTTGCGGTCGCGCTTGGAGAGCTTGTCGATGTACAGGAAGCCGTACAGGTGGTCCGTCTCGTGCTGGAGGCAGCGGGCGAAGTAGCCGGTGCCGCGGACCTTGATGGGGTTGCCGTGCAGGTCCTGGCCGTGGACCTCGGCGAAGTCCGGGCGGGCCAGGGAGGCGTACGCGGTGGGGACCGAGAGGCAGCCCTCGTTGGAGTCGTCGAGGTGGCGGCGGTCGGCCGGGAGCTCCTGGAGCACCGGGTTGATCACGTGCCCGGTGTGGCGGACGCCCTCGTCGTCGGGGCAGTCGTAGACGAAGACCTTGAGGCCGACGCCGATCTGGTTGGCGGCGAGGCCGACGCCCTCGGCGGTCTTCTGGCTGGCGAACATGTCGTCGACCAGGGCCGCGAGTTCGGGGCCGAACTCGGTGACGTCCTTGCACTCGTGGTGCAGCACCGGGTTGCCGACGACCGTGATCGGACGGGAGGTGCCGCGCTCACGGTGGGCGAGCTCGCGCGCCTCGCAGTCCTCCGTGTCCACGATGTAGCCGTCGTCGTCCAGGGCGTAGCCCGTGAAGATCTGCTCGCCCGTCTCCTGCTGCGCCATGTGCCGCCGCGCCTTCCTGAAAACCCGATTCCGTCAGGGACAGCCTACGGGGCCGGGGCGGAAGGCTCAGCAGACCTCTTCGAGATCGCGCCATTCCCGGCTGTCGGGGCTGTCGGCGACCCAGCCGTCGAGGAGGCCGCGGACCAGGTCGGCCGGGGCGGCGATGCCGCACTCCCGCTCGGGCACCCACAGCTCGCCGGGCGAGCGGTGGCCGAGCGGTCCGGGGTGGCCGGGCTCGCTGTGGTCGTGCGGGTCGACGTGGTCGCCCTCGCCCTCGGCGCTGGGCATGGTCGACTCGGAGCAGGCCCGGCAGAGGAGCCGTACCGAAGACGACCAGTCCTCGGCGGCGAAGCCGGCCTCGGCGGCCAGCTGCTCCAGGGCGTCCCGGTCGGCCTCGGTGGCGGCCTCCAGGAGGACGACCCAGGTGGGGACGGGCGACGGGGCCCACAGCTCGATCTCGTCGAAGACCGGGTAGGAGGGGCCGGCGGTGGTGGTGCGCTCGCCGTTCGGGACGCCGTCGTGGAGGACGACCTCGCCCCAGCGGCGGCCGGAGGACGGCAGCGGGATGGAGAGGACCTCGATGCGGGCCGGGTCGAGCCGGCGGCCCCACACCACCTCGGCCTCGCCCTCCGGCGAGAGCCGCACGGCGGCGCTGCCCAGCTCCATGCCGGCGGGCTCGCCGGTGGCGGAGGAGGCGCCCGGGACCTTCAGTCCGTACGCCTGCCAGGCGCGGCGGGCCAGCGGCCAGTCCTGGAGGGCGGTGGCGGCGATGCCGACGTTCCACCAGTCGGGGGCGCCGGTCTCCTTGTCGAGCAGGGCCACGGCCCGCAGTCCGGCGGCGCGGGCCTGCTCCCAGTCGTGCCGGAACTTGTGGAGCAGCGCCAGGTTGAACCAGGACTCGGAGAGCCAGGGCTCCAGATCGGCCGCCCGGGTGAGCAGCGCGCCCGCGTCCTCGTACCGTCCGTCGCCGATCAGCGTGAACGCGCGGTCGGTGGCCTGCCGCCACGAGGCGGAGGGCCGATGCCGTACCTTCCCGAAGATCCTCACGATTCCCGCCTGCCCGGTCGCTTCACCCTCTTGTTCGCATCCAACCATGCCGGGTCGGACGCGCGCTCATTACCCATGGGTTACCCCGTGGGGACCGAGGTCACCCCAGGGGTTCCGCCGCGGGCCAGGACCCTGGCCAGGCAGGCGACGACCTCGGGGTGGTAGTCGCGGGCGGTGCCGAGCCGGAGCAGCTCCAGGGCTTCGAGGGCGGCCGCCGCGCCCTCTCCGGCGAGGTCGTCGTAGGCGTTCACGGCGCGGACGATCCGGGCGGGCAGGGGCTGCTCGCGGTACGGGTCGGCCTGCCGCTCGACGACCTGGGCGACGGCGGCGGGGACGCCGGTCATCCGGACCACCTCGCCGCCGAGGAGGGCGATCCGCCGCTGGTCCTCGGCGGGGAGCAGCGCGGTGGCGCCGCCGGCGACGGGGTCGACCAGGGAGAGCTGTCCGATGTCGTGCATGAGGGCGGCGTACTCCAGGACGGTCAGCTCGTTGCCGCCGAGGCCCAGCTCGCGGCCGACGGCGGTGGAGAGGGCGGCGACCCGGCGGGCGTGGCCGGGCGGGGTGCAGCCGGCGATCTCGGTCGCCCGGGCGAGGGAGGCGATGGTCTGCCGGTTGACGGTGCGGACGGCCGCGTACCGCCGGAAGGAGACCTGGGTGAGCAGGAGGGGCACGGCGAGGACGGGGAGCGCCCAGAGTCCGGCGGCGCCGACGCCGAGGGCCATGACGACGCCGGTGGCGCAGACGGCGGAGCCGACGCCGAGGAGGGCGCGCAGCTCGTCGCGGAGGAGGGGGCCGTACGGGTAGGCGGTGCGGGCGCGGAGCAGCAGGGCGGCGAGGACGGCGTCGCAGAGGCCGGTCAGTCCGAGGACGAGGACCAGGAAGAGGGCGTAGGCGGCGCCGAGGCCGAGGTGTCCGGTGACGGTGCCGGAGTTGTAGAGCGGCTGGAAGCAGAGGGCGGCGAAGCCGACGGTGAGGACCCGGCGGGCGAGGTGGTCGAGGTCGGGGCCGTGGCCGCGGGCGATGTGGGGCACGATGCCGGCGAGTCCGCCGGCGCAGACGACGGCGACGATCTGGAGGACGCCGTGGGTGGTGGCGGCGCCGGCGTCGTCGCCGAGCAGGGCGTAGGCGAGGGCGCCGGCGGCGGCGAGCGGGGCGGGTTCGCGTTCTCCGGGGTGGGCGCCGCGGCGGGCCAGCTCGCCGAGGGCGATGAGGGTGCCGAAGGCGAGGGCGTTGCCGGGTTCGGCGAGGCCGTGCCAGAGGGTGTGGGCGAGGCCGGCCGCGCCGAGGAGGAGGGCGGCGCCGTGGACGGCGCCGACGGTGACCGCCCCGGGTCTCATGCGGGCTCCTGGGTCTTGGCGGTGAGCGGGCCGGGGGTGCGGGGGGCGGGCACCTGGGCGTCGGGTTCGTCGGCGGTGACGGCGGTCTGCCAGCCGTCCCGGGCGAGGGCGCTGACCAGGGCGTCGACCATCCGGGGGTCGAACTGGCTGCCGGCGCACCGCCGCAGTTCGGCGAGGGCGGTGGCGACGGGCCGGGCGCGGCTGTAGGAGCGGGTGGAGGTCATGGCGTCGAAGGCGTCGGCGACGGCGACGACCCGGGCGCATTCGGGGATCTCCTCGCCGCGCAGCCCGTAGGGGTAGCCGCTGCCGTCGATCCGTTCGTGGTGGTGGAGGACGGCGTCGCGGGCCTCGCCGAGGAAGCCGATGCCGCGGATCATCTCGTGGCCGTACTCGGGGTGGAGTTCGATGATCCGGCGCTCCTCGGGGGTGAGCGGGCCGTCCTTGCGGAGGACGCGGGTGGGGACGCCGAGCTTGCCGACGTCGTGGAGGATGCCGGCGAAGCGGACGGTGTCGAGGCGGTCGCCGTCCATGCCGAGCTCACGGGCGATCAGGACGGAGGCGTGGCCGACACGTTCGCTGTGGCCGCGGGTGTAGCTGTCCTTGATGTCGACGGCCTGGACGAGGGCGCGGATGGTGGCCTGGTGGGCGGCGCGCTCGCGGTGGTACTGGGCGAAGACCCAGCAGGAGAGGTACATCGGCAGCAGGACGAGGAGGGCGGCGGCGGGGCCGTGGGCGCTGCGCCAGAGGACGCCCATCATGAGTCCGGCGAGGCCGTGGACGAGGTGGGGGGCGAGGGCCCGGCCGAGGAGGCCGCGCCAGGCGGCGCGGAGCGGGAGGCCGTCGGCGGTGGCGCGGATGCCGCCGTCGAGGGCGGTGAGGGCGAGGCAGAAGACGAGGGCGGCCGCGAGGGCGCCGAGTAACGCGTGGGGCATGTCCGGTCCGCCGGTGCCGGGGGCGCCGGTGCCGAGGGCGGCGGGGGTGCCGAGGGCGCGGGCGGTGTGGGCGGCGGCCCAGGCGGCGAGGGCGGTGGCGGCGGCGCGCCAGGCGCGGCGCCAGCCGGCCGGGGGTTCGTCGACGCGGGCGAGGAGCCCGCCGGGGAGTGCGGTGAGCGCGGCGGCGGCCGGGGGCAGCAGCAGGGCGGCGGCGAGGAGGACCGGGAAGAAGGAGCCGGTGCCCATGGGGACGGAGCCGCCGAGGGCGCGGCCGAGGAGGCGGCAGCGGGCGGGCAGCTCGCAGAGCGCGTACAGGGCGGCGAGGAGTCCGGCCGTCGCCCAGGGGGTGGGCGACGGGGGGAGGAGTGCGGGCAGGGCGCACGCTCCGGCGCCGAGGGCGGCGCAGACGATGTACGCGCGGGCCGTTCGCGGGAGGGGCTTCACGACCGTCACGCGGTCACGCTAGCGAGGACGGCGGCCGCGTGAGGCGGGCCGCCGTCGATTCCTACCATCGGGTGATACAAGCTGACGAGTGCGCGGGCGGGTGCCCGCACACCCGTGCGGTCACTCCTGGGCGGCCGGGGTCTGCGGGGCCGGGCTCTCCGAGGTGACGGCGTCCTGCTCGGGCACCAGGTGCCCGGCGCGGATCAGGTCGATCCGGCCCATGACCTTGGCCCGCAGGTCGGTGGGGACGTCGTCGCTGCCGCAGCAGCGCTTGACGAGCTTCTTCACCGCCTGTTCGAGGCCGTACTTCTCCAGGCACGGGGAGCACTCCTCGAAGTGCACCTCGAACTTGGTGCATTCACCGTCGGGCATCTCTCGGTCGAGGAACTCGTAGAGATGATCCAGGACTTCCGAGCAATCCGTCTCGTGCGGGTCTCCGCAGCTCATGAGTCCGCGCCTTTCAGATCCTTGGACGACTCTCCGGCGCCGGCGGGGACGAGGCCACGCTCGCGGGCGTAGTCCTCGAGCATGCCGCGGAGCTGGCGGCGGCCCCGGTGCAGGCGGGACATCACCGTACCGATGGGGGTCCCCATGATGTCGGCGATCTCCTTGTAGGCAAAGCCCTCGACATCGGCGAGGTAGACCGCGATGCGGAACTCCTCGGGGATCGCCTGGAGCGCTTCCTTCACGTCCGAGTCGGGGAGGTGGTCGAGCGCCTGCGACTCGGCGGAGCGCAGACCGGTCGACATGTGCGACTCGGCGCGGGCGAGCTGCCAGTCCTCGATCTCCTCGGCGGCGCTGCGCTGGGGCTCACGCTGCTTCTTGCGGTACGAGTTGATGAAGGTGTTGGTGAGGATGCGGTACAGCCACGCCTTGAGGTTGGTGCCCTCGCGGAACTGGTGGAAGGAGCCGTACGCCTTCGCGTAGGTCTCCTGCACCAGGTCCTCGGCGTCCGCGGGGTTGCGCGTCATCCGCAGCGCGGCCGAGTACATCTGGTCGAGGTAGCCGAGGGCGTCCCGCTCGAAGCGCGCGTTGCGCTCCTCGGTCGTCTCCTCGGGGCCGTCGTCGGTCCCTGTGTCGGTCCCAGTGACCGGACCCACCTCCTCCAGCGCGGTGACGGGGCCGGTGCCGGACCCGCTCGTCTCGGAGGATAGACGAGGAACGGCTCCGCCCGCCGCCCGAATCGGGGCGGCCTTGGGCGCGGGCAGCACGGTCCAGTCGAGCTCCGCGGACCTCGCCCGCTCCGGGCAGATGGTCGAACCCATGCGACGGACTCCCTCTCTCGCTTCTCACACCGACGCTCTCCACAACAGCACCCGGGGCCCCCGCATTCCCGGGCCCCGGGCGGGGTTCAGCGCAGGGCGGCGAGCCAGTCCGCGACGCTCGCGACGATCCGCCCGACGGCCTCGTCCTGGCCGATCGGCGCCCGCTTGGCGACGGCGAAGCCGTGGTCGCCGTGGGGGACCTCGACCAGTTCGTACGTGCCTCCGGCCGGGAACTCGTCCGGCCGTCCGAAGGGGTCGTTGCCGCCCTGGACCACCAGGGTGGGCAGCCCGGTGCCGAGGAGTTCCGCGGCGCGGGAGCTCTCCGGCCGGCCCGGCGGGTGGAGCGGGAAGCTCAGCGCGAGGACGGCGGCGGCGCCGAGCTCCGCGCCGGTCCGGCAGGCCACCCGGGCCCCGGCGCTGCGGCCGCCCGCGACGACCGGGAGGCCGGGCGCCGCGAGGGCCGGCCAGAGGCCGCGCCAGCCGGTGTCGAGGGTCTTCGGCGCGGGCGCGACCTTCTTCCCGGCGACCCGCCAGGGCTGCTCGACCAGGGCGACGGTGACGCCCCGGGCGGGCAGCTCGGCGGCGAGGGCGGCCAGGTCGCGGGCCTCGATGCCGCCGCCGGCGCCGTGGCCGAGGGCGAGGACGCGGCGGGCCCGGGGGGCGGTGTGCCATGTGATGCGGGCCTCACCGGCGTCGGTGGGTACGGTCTCGATCTTCGTCACCTCCCCATCCTGCCGCCCCGGTCCGCTCCGGGCCGCGTTCAGAAGAGCGTGCCGACCTCGGGTCCGGCCAGCTCGGTGAGGAGTTCGGGGCCGTTGTTGCGCACGTTGCTGACGGCGGTGGAGACCGGGTAGGCCCGCATCAGGCCGCCCGGCGGCGGGGCGAGCAGGGCGCGCAGCTCGTCGAGACCGGTGGTGGCCGGGTCGAGCCAGGCGTCCCAGCGGTCCTCGGTGAGCATCAGCGGCATCCGGGGGTGGATCTCGGCGAGCGTGCCGGGGCCCTCGGCGGGCGCCACGCCGAGCGGGCCGGTCTCCGCCTCGGTGGTGATCACCGAGCAGGTGGCCCACCAGGCGTCCGAGTGCTCGGGCGGGAGCGCGGGGTCGCGCCAGAACTCGTAGAGGCCGGCCATGGCGAAGACCGAGCCGTCCGCCGGGGTCACGAAGTACGGCTGCTTCCGGGGCCGCTTCTTCTTCCCCTCGACCTCCAGGTCGCGCTCGGCGGCGCCGGTCACCCACTCGTAATAGCCGTCGGCGGGCAGGATGCAGCGGCGGGCCTGGAAGGCGCGCTTGAAGGACGGCTTCTCGTGCACGGTCTCGGCCCGGGCGTTGATCATCCGGGCGGCGCCCTCCGGCGACTTCGACCAGGACGGCACCAGTCCCCACTTCAGGGCGCGCAGCTGGCGAACCGGCCGGCGCGTCTCCGCGTCCTTCACAGGGCGTTCGAGGACCGCGTAGACCTCCTTGGTGGGGGCCACGTTCCAGTCCTGCTCCAGGGTCTCCTCCGGCTCCCACTTCTCGATCCCGAAGAGGCCCACGAGGTCCTCGGGCCGCCGGCTCGCCGCATAACGTCCGCACATACGTGCCACACTGCCACGATCCCCGAGCCAGAGAGGAGCGGACCGGAGGATGGACCTCTTCAGCCCGCAGGCCGCCCCGGAGGAGTGGCTGGTGATCGCCACCGGCCTCGCCGCGCTCGCCGTCACCGTGCCCCGGCGGATCTGGCTGGTCGCGCGGAACGCGATCACCATCGCCCACGAGGGCGGCCACGCCCTGGTCGCGCTCGCCTGCCGCCGCCGGCTGATGGCGATCCGGCTGCACTCCGACACCAGCGGCCTCACCGTCACCCGGGGCCGCCCGACCGGCCTCGGCGTCGTCCTCACCCTGGCCGCCGGCTACACGGCGGCCCCGCTGCTCGGCCTCGGCGGGGCGGCGCTGCTCGGCGCCGGCCTGGTCGCGGTGCTGCTGTGGGTGGCGACCGCGCTGCTGCTCGCCGTGCTCGTCATGGTCCGCAACGCGTACGGGATCCTCTCCGTCCTCCTCACCGGGGCGCTCTTCGTCCTGGTGTCCTGGCTGGCGGCCCCGGAGGTGCAGGCGCTCTTCGCGTACGCGGTGGTGTGGTTCCTGCTCCTCGGCGGGGTACGACCGCCCTTCGAGCTGCAGGGGAAGCGCCGGCACGGCGGGGCGCCCGACTCGGACGCCGACCAGCTCTCCCGGCTCACCCACGTGCCCGCCGGGGTGTGGCTGGCCTTCTTCCACACGGTGTCCCTCAGCTGCCTGATCGGCGGCGCCACCTGGCTTCTCGGCCGCTGACACCCCCGTACAGTGAGGGCATGACCGCAGCTTCCCCCGCGCACCCCGATCCGTCGCAGCCCGCCGCCCCCGTCGGCCCGGACCTCTGGCCCGCTCCGTACGCGAGCGGCCCCGTCGACGCGACCGTGACCGTGCCGGGCTCGAAGTCGGTCACCAACCGCGCCCTGGTGCTCGCCGCGCTCGCCGCCGAGCCCGGCTGGGTGCGCCGCCCGCTCCGCTCCCGCGACACCCTCCTGATGGCCGAGGGCCTGCGCACCCTGGGCGTGAAGATCGAGGAGACGGTGTCGTCCAGCTCCTCCGCCGCGGGGGGCCCGGGCGCCACCGGCGAGGCCTGGCGGATCATCCCCGCCCCGCTGCGCGGCGCCGCCACCGTCGACGTCGGCAACGCGGGCACCGTGATGCGCTTCCTGCCGCCGGTCGCCGCGCTCGCCGACGGCCCGGTCCGCTTCGACGGCGACCCCCGCTCCCACGAGCGCCCGCTGCACGGCGTGATCGACGCGCTGCGCGCCCTCGGCGCCCGGATCGACGACGAGGGCCGCGGCGCCCTCCCGATGACCGTGCACGGCGCCGGCGGCCTGGAGGGCGGGACCGTCGAGATCGACGCCTCCTCGTCCTCCCAGTTCGTCAGCGCCCTGCTGCTCTCCGGCGCCCGCTTCAACCAGGGCGTCGAGGTCCGGCACGTCGGCGGCCGGCTGCCGTCGATGCCGCACATCCGGATGACCGTGGACATGCTGCGCGCGGTGGGCGCCAAGGTCGACGAGCCGGAGCACGGCGGCGAGCCGGACGTGTGGCGGGTCGCCCCGTCGGCGCTGCGCGGCCGGGACCTGGTCGTCGAGCCGGACCTGTCGAACGCGCAGCCGTTCCTGGCCGCCGCGCTGGTCACCGGCGGCCGGGTGACCGTCCCGGACTGGCCGGCCCGCACCACCCAGCCCGGCGACGAGCTGCGCCGGATCTTCACCGAGATGGGCGGCGCCTGCGAGCTCACGGACGCCGGTCTCACCTTCACCGGCACCGGCCGGATCCACGGCATCGACGTGGACCTGGGCGAGGTCGGCGAGCTGACCCCCGGCATCGCGGCCGTCGCCGCCCTCGCCGACTCCCCGTCCACCCTGCGCGGCGTGGCGCACCTGCGGCTCCACGAGACCGACCGGCTGGCGGCGCTCACCCGGGAGATCAACGGTCTCGGCGGCGACGTCACCGAGACCGAGGACGGGCTGCACATCCGCCCGCGCCCGCTGCGCGGCGGCGTCTTCCACACGTACCACGACCACCGGATGGCGACCGCGGGCGCGATCATCGGCCTCGCCGTGCCGGGCGTGGAGATCGAGGACGTGGCCACGACGGCCAAGACCTTGCCGGACTTCCCGGGGATGTGGACCGAAATGCTCGGAGCCTGAACGATGCGGCACTACGGCAAGCGCACCGACGAGGACGACATCCGCCAGCGGCCCAACCGCAAGGGCACCCGGCCCCGGACCAGCATCCGCCCCAAGCACGAGGACGCCGTCGAGGGCCTGGTCCTCACCGTGGACCGCGGCCGGCTGACCTGTCTGGTCGAGGGCCGGACCGTGATGGCGATGAAGGCCCGCGAGCTGGGCCGCAAGGCGGCCGTGGTCGGCGACCGGGTCTCCCTGGTGGGCGACCTGTCGGGCGAGAAGGACACGCTGGCCCGGATCGTCCGGATCGGGGAGCGGAGCTCGGTGCTGCGCCGCACGGCCGACGACGACGACCCGTACGAGCGGGTGGTCGTGGCCAACGCCGACCAGCTCGCGATCGTGACCGCGCTGGCCGACCCCGAGCCGCGCCCCCGGCTGATCGACCGCTGCCTGGTGGCCGCGTACGACGGCGGCCTGGAGCCCTTCCTGGTGCTGACCAAGTCGGACCTGGCCCCACCTGAGAAGCTCCTGGAGCTCTACGGCGACCTGGACATCCCGCACGTGGTGGTGAACCGCGAGGAGCTG
Source organism: Streptomyces sp. NPDC058955 (assembly GCF_042741435.1). NCBI lineage: Bacteria > Bacillati > Actinomycetota > Actinomycetes > Kitasatosporales > Streptomycetaceae > Streptomyces > Streptomyces sp. NPDC058955. The sequence continues at coordinate 14,352 of NZ_JBHYKM010000030.1, forward strand.
TACGACGGCGGCGCGGCGGACCGGGTGCGGGAGCACCTGGACGGCCGGGTGACGGCCTTCGTGGGCCACTCCGGCGTCGGCAAGACGACGCTGGTCAACGCGCTGGTGCCGGAGGGGAAGCGGCGGGTCACCGGGCATGTGAACGCGGTGACCGGGCGCGGCCGGCACACCACGACCTCGGCGCTCGCGCTGCCGCTGGACGTGGTGGACGGCTGGGTCATCGACACGCCGGGCGTGCGCTCCTTCGGTCTGCACCACGTCGATCCGTCCCGGGTCATCCACGCCTTCCCCGACCTGGAGCCGGGCACGGAGAACTGCCCGCGCGCGTGCAGCCACGACGAGCCAGAGTGCGCGCTGGACGCCTGGGTGGCGGAGGGGCACGCCGATCCGGCGCGGCTGTACTCGCTGCGGCGGCTGCTCTCCACCCGCGAGCGCCGCGAGGGCGACTGACCCCCGCCGGCCCGTCCCCCGCCGGGTTTACGCCCGCTTCCAGGCCGGTATGGACATAACCGCACACGTGCGAGCAATCCGACCGGGTGGGAGGCGGGAACGATGGCGTGGCTGCTGGTGGTGGTCGCGGGGCTCCTGGAGACGGGCTTCGCGGTCTGCCTGAAGCTCTCGCACGGGTTCACCCGGTTGTGGCCGACGATCGCCTTCGCCTGTTTCGCGCTGGGCAGCTTCGGGCTGCTGACGCTCGCCCTGAAGAAGCTCGACGTGGGTCCGGCGTACGCGGTGTGGACGGGGATCGGCGCGGCGGGCACCGCCATCTACGGCATGGTGTTCCTCGGCGACCTGGTCTCCACGCTCAAGATCGTCTCGATCAGCTTCGTCATCGTGGGGGTCATCGGCCTCCAGCTGTCCGGCTCCGCGCACTGACCCTCCGGCGGGAGCGCCGGGGCGACGACATGGCTGACGGCGAGCCGCAGGGCCAGTTCGCACCCGGCCGCCCACCGCTCCCCCGCGCAGCGCGCGGTCGACGCGAGCAGCTCCCCCGGGGCCGGCGGCCCGGCGTCGGCGCGCCGCTGCGCGGGTACGGGGGCGGGCGCGGCGCCCGGCCGGACCGGGCGGGGCCGGGGCAGGCCCTCGGTCCAGGCGCCGGTGAGCAGCGAGCGCAGTATCGGCCGGTCGCCGGCCCGGGCGACGGTCCACTCGGCGACGGCGGCGAGGTCGCGGGCGGACGGTTCGGGCGCGGCGAGCAGCCGGCGGACCCCGTCGAGGTAGGCGTCGGCCTCGTGCCGGACGAGGGCCCGGGCCAGCCCCTCCTTGCTGCCGAACTCGTTGTAGAGGGTCTGCCGGGAGACCCGGGCGGCGACGGCGAGGTCGGCCATCCGGACGGCGGACCAGGAGTGGCGGGCCAGGGCGGTGCGGGCGGCGTCGAGGAGGGCCTCGCGGGCGGTCGGCATGGGCGCCTCCGGGCCGGACGGTGGTCCCCCAGGGTCGGCAGCCGCGCGGGTGGTGTCAAGAGCGCGGGGGGCCGGGGCGGGACGGTTCGCCGGGCGCCGTCCGGGCGGCGCTAGAGTGCCGGGCATGGCCGATTACCACGATGACCTGCGTCTTGCCCATGCCCTCGCGGATGCCGCCGACGCGGCCACCATGGCCCGTTTCCGGGCGCTGGACCTCAAGGTCGAGACGAAGCCGGACATGACCCCGGTGAGCGAGGCGGACCGGGCCGCCGAGGAGCTGATCCGCGCGGAGCTCCAGAAGGCGCGGCCCGGGGACGCGATCCTGGGCGAGGAGTACGGCGTGGAGGGCACCGGCCCGCGCCGCTGGGTGATCGACCCGATCGACGGCACCAAGAACTATGTGCGCGGGGTGCCGGTGTGGGCGACCCTGATCGCGCTGATGGAGGAGGGCGAGACCGGTTTCCAGCCGGTGGTCGGCGTGGTGTCGGCGCCGGCGCTGGGCCGCCGCTGGTGGGCGGCGAAGGGCCTGGGCGCCTTCACCGGCACCGGGCAGGACGCGGGGACCCGGATCGGCGTCTCCGGGGTGGCCTCGCTGGCCGACGCCTCGTTCGCGTACTCCTCGCTGACCGGCTGGGAGGAGCGGGGCCGGCTCGACGCCTTCCTGGACCTCACGCGCGCGTGCTGGCGGACCCGGGCGTACGGCGACTTCTGGCCGTACATGATGGTCGCCGAGGGCTCGGTGGACCTGTGCGCGGAGCCGGAGCTGTCGCTGTGGGACATGGCGGCGGTGGCGATCGTGGTGCAGGAGGCCGGCGGCTCGTACACCGGTCTCGACGGGCGGCCCGGCCCGCACAGCGGGAACGCGGCGGCGTCGAACGGCCTGCTCCACGAGGAGCTGCTGGGACGGCTGGGGCACCCGGCGACGACGGACGTCTGAGCACGCCTCCGACCGCCCCCGGGGGCGCCTCGCGCGCCCCCTTGTCGACCCCCTCCCCCGGTGGGAATCTGAGACTCCCCCACTTGTGCGTTTGTGAACCGTCTCCCGTGGGCGGTTCGCCGAGGAGGTGGCTCCATCCATGCTCGTCCGTGACGCCATGAGCACGGTGATCCTCACCGTCGGCCCCGCCCACACGCTCCGCCAGGCCGCCCGGCTGATGTCCGCCCGCCGGGTCGGCGCGGCCGTCGTCCTCGACGGCGACGCCGGGATCGGCATCCTCACCGAGCGCGACATCCTGAACTCGCTCGGCCGCGACGAGGACCCGGACCGGGAGACGGCCGGTTCCCACACCACCCACGAGGTCGTCTTCGCGGCGCCCGGCTGGACGCTGGAGGAGGCGGCCGAGGCGATGACCCGCGGCGGCTTCCGCCATCTGGTCGTCCTGGACCACCTCGGACCGGTCGGCATGGTCTCGGTCCGCGACATCATCCGCTGCTGGCTCCCGGCGCACAGCGTGGCGGACTGACCGGGACCGGCCGGTGGGGTTGGCCGGTATCCCACTGGCCGGAAGCCCGTCCGCCCCTTTTCCGCCCGCTGTTACGCTGGCCTTCATGAGCGACCTGTTGGAACGACTGCGCGGACGCGGCTGGCGGATGACCGCGCAGCGCCGTGTCGTCGCCGAGGTCCTCGACGGCGACCACGTGCATCTCACCGCCGACGAGGTGCACGCCCGCGCCGTCGAGCGCCTGCCCGAGATCTCCCGCGCGACCGTCTACAACACGCTGGGCGAGATGGTCACGCTCGGCGAGGTCATCGAGGTCGCCACCGACGGCCGCGCCAAGCGGTACGACCCCAACGCCCACCGGCCCCACCAGCACCTGGTCTGCGCCGGCTGCGGCGCGATCCGGGACGTCCACCCGGCGGGCGACCCGCTGCGGGACCTGCCGGACACGGAGCGCTTCGGCTTCACGATCTCGAACGTCGAGGTCACCTACCGCGGCCTCTGCCCGACCTGCGCGGCGGCCTAGCGAGGAAAGGGGCGCCCCCGAGGGGGCGCCCTTCTTCGTGTGCACGAACCTCGTGCGGGCATCCGCGGAAACGCCGAAGGCCCGGATCGTACGGAGACGATCCGGGCCTTCGGGCTACTGAGTAGCGGGGACAGGATTTGAACCTGCGACCTCTGGGTTATGAGCCCAGCGAGCTACCGAGCTGCTCCACCCCGCGTCGGTGAACACCACCTTACGGGACCGCTGTGACAGGAGCAAATCGCTTTTACGCCGTGAGCTCCTCGTGGAGCGCCTCGCTGAGCCGCGCCGCCCGCTCGGCGACCTCGGCCGGTCCGAGCTCCACCGCGCGGGCGCACCAGGTGCGACCCTCGGACAGCTCGCCGCGGCGGGCGGCGAGCAGGCCGAGCCGGAGCGCGGCGCGGCCGTGCCCGGCCCGGGCGGCCCGGGTCCACCAGAGGGCGGCCTCCCGCTCGTTGCCCTCGCGGGCGAGGAGCAGCCCGAGGTTGAAGGCGCCGTTGCGGCTGCCGGCCTCGGCGGCCTCCCGGTACCAGCGGGCGGCCTCGGTGAGGTCGCCGCGGCCGGCGGCGAGCATGCCGACCCGCACCTGGGCGCGCCGGTGGCCCTGCTGGGCGGCCCGCTCGTACCACTCCTCGCACTCGGTCTTCTGGTCCACGGGGGCGCCGAGGACCACCGGGCCGGGCTCGGGGCGGCGGGCGTCGAGGACGGTGGCCAGCCGGAAGGCGGCCTCGGCGCTGCCGCCGCCGGCGGCGCAGCGCAGGTGCCGCTCGGCGGTCTGCTCGTCGCCGTCGCGCAGGGCGGCGATGCCGACCTGGAGGGCGGCCTCGGTGTGCCCGGCGGCGGCGGCCCGCTCGTACCAGGCGAGCGCGGCGCGGTCGTCGTCGCGGCCGGCGTGGATGATGCCGAGGTTGAAGGCGGCGTCGACCGACCCCGCCTCGGCGGCCTTGGAGAACCACGGCTCGGCGCCGCCCGCGTCCCCGGCCTGGAGGAGCAGCACGGCGAGCGCGTTGGCGGCCTCGCGGTGGCCGGCGTAGGCGGCGCGGCGGTACCACTGCTCGGCCTGCGGGAGGCGGTCCTGGGCGGCGCAGAGCAGGCCGAGGTTGTAGGCGCCGTTGACGTCGCCGGCGTCCATGGCGGCGCGGTACCAGCGCTCGGCGGTCTGCTGCTCGCCGCGGGCGGCGTGCAGGGCGCCGAGCGCGTTGGCGGCGTTGCCGTCGCCGTCCTGGGCGGCGCGCAGCCACCAGACGGCGGCGCTCTCCTCGTCGCCGGCGTCGCGCAGCAGGAAGCCGAGGGCGCAGGCGGCCTTGGCCTCGCCCTCCTTGGCGGAGCTGAGGTACCAGCGTCCGGCCTCCTTCAGCTCGCCGCGGTGTTCGAGGATGGCGCCGAGGTGCAGCGCGGCCCGCCGGTGCCCCCGGGCGGCGGCCTGCCGGAACCACTGCTCGGCCTCGCCGAGCAGTCCGGCGCCGGCGGCCTCGGCGGTCCGGGGCGGGGCGACGGCCCGCGGACGGTCCTCGCCGGTGGGCGCCGGGTCGGCCGCACGGAGGCGGCCGGCCGTGTCGTACGCGTGGCCGACGCGGCCGGCGGAGGCGGCGGGGCCGTAGGCGTGCGGGCCGCGGAAGGACTCGGTGGCGCGCCGCTCCAGGGCGACCGCCAGACGGTGGGCGGCCTCGCGGTGGCCCTGCTCGGCGGCGGCGCGGAGCCAGCGCTCGGCGCCGACGTCGCTGCGGTGCTCCAGGAGGTCGGCGAGGGCGTAGGCGCCCAGCGCGTGGCCCTGCTCGGCGGCCTGGCGGAGCCAGTACTCGGCGGCGGGCTCGTCGCCGCGCTCGCGGTGGTGGCGGCCCAGCGCGTGGGCGGCCGGGGCGGAGCCGGCGACGGCGGCGACCCGCCACCAGCCGGCCGCCTCGTCGGGGTAGCCGCGCTGGTGGAGCAGGACGCCGAGGTTGTTGGCGGCGGCCCGGTCGCCCTCGGCGGTGGCGCCGCGCAGGAAGGGCTCGGCGCCGTCGAGGTCGCCGCGGCGCAGCAGCAGGGCGCCGAGGGCGCTCATGGCGTCGACGTCACCGCGCTCGGCGGCCTTCCGGTGCCGGCCTTCGATCTCGGCCTCGGTCTCGGCCTCGGTCTCCGGCCCGGCGTCCGGGACGGTCCCGGCGGTGGTGTCGACGACCGCATCGACGGCGGCCACTGCCTCGATGATCTCGTCCGCGGCATTTCTGGCGTGCCGCTGCACAAACCGCCCTGTCTCCAACAGAGTTGCCCTGTCCCCCATAAATACCATCGTCGCACCACCCGCAACCCGCGCACACCCGGTATACCGCAGCCCGTGAGGTCACCTCAGCGTTTTGTCGACATGCCCACAGAGAGACAAGTCAAACACGAGACGCCTCAACTCGCCCCTTCCGTACCGCTCTTCGGCGCCCTCCGTCAGCACGACACGCGACGAGGGCCCGGATCCTTATGGATCCGAGCCCTCGTGTCAGTAGCGGGGACAGGATTTGAACCTGCGACCTCTGGGTTATGAGCCCAGCGAGCTACCGAGCTGCTCCACCCCGCGTCGGTGATGTCACACTATCACGACGCGGGGTGAAGCCCGCAGGTCAGCTGCCGGAAGCCCCCTGCGGCTGGATCTTGGCACCGGCCTCTGCGGCCTTCTGGAGCGCGGCCTGGAGGTCCTCCTGGGCCTTGCCGTAGGCCGCCCAGTCGCCCTTCGCGAGGGCCGCCTCGCCCGCGTCGTACGCCTTCTGGGCGTCGGCGATGGCCTGCTTCAGCGCCGCGTCCGCCGAGGCCGGCGGCTGCGGGGTGGACGGCGGCTCGGTGCCCGGCGGGGTGGGCGGCGGGGTCGTGCCCTCCACGCCGAAGACCGCGTTCAGGGCGTCCGTGAGGTTGTTCTCGAACACCGTGGTGTCCTTGGTGGTGTCGCCGTCCGGCTGGTCGGCGTCCACGTACGACACCGCGACCTTCTTCAGGAGCGGGTAGAGCGCGTTCCGTCCCTGGGCGTAGACCGGCTCCACGTAGAGGAACCCGCCGTCGAGCGGCACGGTGAGCAGGTTGCCGTACTGGATGTCCGAGTCGGCGCCCTTCATGTCGCGGACGAAGGTGGCGACGTCGGGCAGACCGTTGAGCTTGCTCTGCACCTGCGCCGGTCCGGGCACGTCCTCGGTGACCCGGAGCAGTCTCAGCCGGCCGTACTCCTTGCTGGTGGCGTCGGCGTCGACCGCCATGAAGCCGCCCAGGTTGGGCCGCCCGTTCGGGGTGAACGTCGTGGTCAGCGAGAAGCGCTGGGCCGTGTCCCCGGGCATCTTCATGCTCAGGTAGTACGGCGGCACGGCCACGTTGTCCTTGTTGGTCGGGTCGTCCGGCACCTGCCAGGCGTCCGAGCCGCTGTAGAACTGGGCCGGGTCGGTGACGTGGTAGCGGGTCAGCAGCTCGCGCTGGACCTTGAACATGTCCTGCGGGTAGCGCAGGTGCTCCAGGAGGTCGGGCTTGATGTCGGCCTTGGCCTTCACCGTGCCGGGGAACGCCTTCATCCAGGTCTTGAGGACCGGGTCCTCGGTGTCCCACTGGTAGAGGGTGACCGTGCCGTCGTAGGCGTCGACGGTGGCCTTCACCGAGTTGCGGATGTAGTTGACCTGGTTCTGCTGGGCGACGACCGCGCGCTGCTGGTTGCCGACGGTCAGCGAGTCGGCCGTGGTGTCGCCGAGCGTGGTCCGCGAGGCGTACGGGTAGCCGTTGCTGGTCGTGTAGGCGTCGACGATCCACTGGATCTTCCCGTCGACGACGGCCGGGTAGGCGTCGCCGTCGATGGTCAGCCAGGGGGCGACGGCCTCGACGCGCTGCTTGGGCGTGCGGTTGTACAGGATCCGCGAGCCGTCGCCGATGGCTCCGGAGTAGAGGATCTGCGGCTCGCTGAAGGCGACCGCGTAGGCGGCGCGGTTGAAGGCGTTCTCCAGGCTGACGCCGCTCTTGCCGGCGTAGCTGGTGGTCTTCTCGCCGTTCTCCTCGTAGTCCAGCTCCTTCTGGGGGCCGCCCACGATCGAGTACTGGTCGGTCTTCTCGCCGTAGTAGATCCGCTGCTGGTACTTCCCGAGGTCACCCGTGGTCGGCAGACCGGACTCGGTGAAGACCGGGGAGCCGTTGGCGTCGGTCTGGGTGCCGCGGGCCATGATGGCGCCGTAGCCGTGGGTGTAGGTGAAGTGGTCGTTGATCCAGTTCCGCTTCGGGATGCCGCGGATGTTCAGCTCCCGCAGACCGATGACGACGTCCTGGCCCTGGTAGCGGTCGACGTCGAGCGTGGTCGGGAACTGGTAGTACTTCCGCTTCTGCTCCAGCTGCTGGAAGGTCGGCGAGACGATGTTCGGGTCGAGGACGCGGTAGGCGGCCGCCGAGTCGGCGTCGGTGCGCAGCTTGTCCTTGGCCTTGACCGTCGACTTGCCCGAGTAGTTCTCCAGCTTGGTCTCGTCGATCGCGTACGCCTTGCGGGTGGCGTCGATGTTCTGCTGGATGTACGGGGCTTCCTTGGCCTGCTCGTTCGGCTGGACCTGGAACTTCTGCACGATCGCCGGGTACAGACCGCCGATCAGCACCGCGGAGAGCACCATCAGGCCGAAGCCGATGACCGGCAGCTGCCAGGTGCGGCGCCACAGGGTGGCGAAGAAGAGCACGGCGCAGATGACGGCGATGCAGAAGAGGATCGTCTTCGCCGGGAGGTAGGCGTTGGCGTCGACGTACCGGAGGCCGGTCCAGTTGCCGGTGGCCTTGAAGTCGCTGGACTTCACCGCCAGGCCGTACCGGTCGAGCCAGTACGCCACGGCCTTCAGCGCGACGAAGACGCCGAGGAGCACCGAGAGGTGGCCGGTGGCGGCGGCGGTGGCGCGGGCACCGGGACTGGTGACCCGCAGTCCGCCGTACAGGTAGTGCGTGATCGCCGCGGCGATCAGCGACAGCACCACGGCGGCGAAGCCGAAGGCCAGCAGGAAGCGGTACCAGGGCAGGTCGAAGGCGTAGAACGAGACGTCCTTGCCGAACTGCGAGTCCTTCTCGCCGAAGTCCACGCCGTTGACCCACATGAGCCAGGTGCGCCACTGGCCGGAGGCGGAGGCGCCGGCGATCAGGCCCACCAGGGCGGTTACCGCGAGCAGCACCCACTTCTTGAAGGGGGCGACGCCCATCCGGTACCGGTCGAGGCTCTGCTGCTCCAGCGACATGGCGCTGAGCGGCGGCCGCAGCCGGTACGCCAGCCAGATGTTGAGGCCCACGACGAGGCCCATGAGCAGGCCGAAGACCGCGAACAGCCCGATCTTGGTCCACAGGGTGGTAGTGAACACGGACGAGTAGTGGACCGAGCGGTACCAGAGCCAGTCCGTCCAGAACCCGGCGAACATCACGAACGCCATGGCCAGGACGGCCAGCACGCCCAGTGTCATCAGCAGGGTGCGGGCCCGCCGGGACGGCCGGCCGACTCTGATCCTTGGCCCGGACGGGCTTCCGCCACGGTCCGGCATCTGGAAAGCCAACGTGCGCCCCTCGGTGTTGATGCGTCGGAAAGCGGGCCCCGCGATCGTAGGGCCCACAGATGCAACTTACTGACGCTTTACCTAGTTCCCGTCTCCGGGGGAAGAGGAGGCAGGATATTGGTCATGTCCAACGTTTCCCCCTCGGGCCCGCCGATGGCCTCCAGTCCCCTCACCCGCGCGGTGCTCGAGATCGACGAGTACGCCTCGGGTCTCGGCTGGGACCGGCCCGCCCGTCTCTTCGCCCTGGTCGACACCGCCCGGCTGCGGGCCCAGGCGCCCTCGCTGAAGCTCGGCGAGGACGCGACCGCCTACACCCCCATCGAGCAGGAGGAGATCCCCAAGGGCAAGCCGCTCGACGAGTTCCTCGGCACCATCGCGTGGCCCGAGGCGGTGGCCGGCTGCGCCCTCACGGTGGAGCGGCTGATGCTGCCGCCGTCGGCGGAGGCCCAGGTCCCCAAGGACCTGAGCGGCGCCAAGCTGAACAAGTGGGTGGCCGGGCACCCGGACCGCCAGGAGGTCCGGATGACCGTGGCCGTGCTGCGGACCGGCGCCCGGGAGGCGGCGATCCGGCTGCGCGAGAAGGACTCGCCGACCGAGGTGCTGACCGGCCCGGACCTGGTGCCGGGGCTCGCCGACGCGCTGGCCGCGACCTTCGAGGGCTGAGCCGTACGGGGCGCTGGGCCGGTCCCGTACCGGCTCAGCCCTTCGAGCAGCGCGGGAGGCCCGCCGTGTCGCCCGCGCGGAGCTTCTCCAGGGACTTCGTCGCGTCGTCGATGGTGTCGACCTTGATGAGGGTCAGCCCGTGGGGCGTGTCGCCGGCGGCGGTGGCGCAGTTGTCGGCGGGGGTGAGGAAGTACTCGGCACCCGCGTTCCGCGCGCCGACCAGCTTCATCTGGATGCCGCCGATCGGGCCGACCTTGCCCTCGTCGTCGATGGTGCCGGTGCCGGCGACGAACTTCCCGCCGGTCAGGCTCTCCGGGGTCAGCTTGTCGACGATGCCGAGCGCGAACATCAGACCGGCGCTGGGGCCGCCGACGTCGGCCAGCTTGATGTCGATGGTGAACGGGAAGACGTGGTCGGTGCCGGCCTGGATGCCGACGATCGCCCGGTCGCCCTCCTCGGACTTCGCGGTGGTGAGGACCACCTTCCGGGTGACGGTGGCCTCCTTGTGGGCCTTCTCGGCGGCCGCCGCCTCCTTCGCCGGGACGATGGTGAACTCGACCTTCTCGCCCGGCTTCCGCTTGGTCACCTGCGCGGCGACGTCGGCCGGCTCGGTCACCTCCGCCCCGTCGACCGCCTTGATCACGTCGCCGGCGTGGAGGGTGCCCTCCGCCGGGGAGTCCTTCACCACGGAGGCGACGACGACCCGGGTGGTGAAGGGGATGCCGAGCTCGTCGAGGGCGGCCACCTTGGCGCTCTCCTGCGACTGGCTGAACTCCTCGGCGTTCTCCTGGCTCGACTCCTCCTCCGTCTTCCCGTCCGGGTAGAGGGTGTCGTGCGGGACGACCACGTTGTCGTGGGTCAGCCAGCCGTAGACGGCCTCGACCGCGTTCATCTTGTAGTCCGCGCTGGTGACCCGGACCGTGGTCATGTTGAGGTGGCCGTCGGTCGGGTAGGTCTTGCGGCCGGAGATCTGGAGGACCGGCTCGCCGCGCGCCTCGCCGAGCGTGTTGACCGTGGGTCCGGGGCTCATCTCCGAGTACGGCACCGGGATCAGGACGCCGGCGATCAGCAGGCAGATCAGGACCAGGGTGGAGGCGAGCATCGTCGCGGTGCGGCGTGGCATGGAACGACAGTACGGGACTCGCCTGTGCGCGCACCCCTGGGGCGGTCCGTACGGGACCCCGTCAGGGCGCGGTCGGCGCGGCGGTCAGGACTCCGCGGGGGCCGGTTCGGGCACCGGGCGGAACGGAGCGGAATCGGGTGCGATCGGGTGGGCGCGCTCCATGGCGTCCCGGAAGCGGGCGTAGCCGGCGAGTTCGGCCACGTCACCTATGGTCTTGTTCCTCTGGACCCAGCTTCCCCATATCGCCGCGCCGACGACTGCGAAAAGCGGAATCAGCAACCAGGCCAGCGCTGCCATCCCGACCTCCCATCCCCAGTGAGTTGATCAGCAGATTATTCATCTGTGCCAACAACGCTCGGGCCTGGGGGCCGGTTACGCAAATCGGGCGTTCGGCTACACCGCGTCGGCGCGTCGCCTTGCCACCCGTACGGGGCACTGAGAAGGCCCCTCAGCAGGCCCCCACCCTCCCCCAGACTCCGTCCGGGGGGACCCCCAGTCTCGGGGCGAAGGCTCAGCAGGCCCCCACCCACTCCTCGGTGCCGTCCGAGAAGGTCTGGTGCTTCCAGATGGGGACCTCGTGCTTGAGGTCGTCGATCAGCTTGCGGCACGCCTCGAACGCCTCGCCGCGGTGCGGGCAGGAGACGGCGACGACGACCGCCAGGTCGCCCACGGAGAGGTCGCCGACGCGGTGGACGGCGGCCAGGGCGCGGACCGGGTAGTTCGCCACGACCTTCTCGGCGACCCGGCGCAGCTCCGCCTCGGCGCTCGGGTGGCAGGAGTAGCCCAGCGCGTCGACGTCGGCGCCGCCGTCGTGGTTGCGCACGGTGCCGACGAACAGCGTCGTGCCGCCCGCGGCGTCGTCCCCGACGGCCCGGAAGACCTCGTCGACCGAGAGCGGGGTGTCGCGGATCGCCAGCAGCTTGATCGGGTCGTCCGCGGCCAGCTCACCGGGGTGGTCGTGCGTCGTGGTCATGCGGTCCATGGTGCCGCACGCCGCCGACATCCCGGAATAGCGTTTTCGACCGGTGGACCGGGACCCTCCGTAGGAGGGTCCTACAGGCCGCGCCGCTTCCGCATCTGCCGCACCAGGGCCGCGGTGCCCAGCAGGGCCACCGTGGCGCCCGCCGCGCCCGCCGCCGTGGCGTCCTTGCGGCCGAGCCGGCGGCCCGCGACCGTGTGCCGGCCCTGGACCTCCTCCAGGAGCGCCGCGAGGACCTCCTCGTTGGTCCACTTCGGCCGCCAGCCCGCGTCGTGGAGCCGGCCGACGCTGACCACCCAGGGGTGCATGGTGTAGGCGAGGTCGCCGGCCGGGGACGGGGTGAGGCCGATCCGGTGCAGCCGGGCCGCGGCGCCGAGGGCGACCGCGGAGGGCAGCTCCATGCGGCGGATCCCCGACAGCTCCTCGACCTCCTCCTGCTCCAGCCAGCCCTCGCAGCCGACCGCGAACTCGCCGTCGACCTTCTCCAGGGCCGCGTACTCCAGGGCGCTGACCAGGTCCTCCACGTGGCAGAACTGCCAGGTGGGGCGGGAGCCGGCGACGACCAGGAGGCGGGGCGACTCGAAGTAGCGGGTCAGCGCCGTGTCCGTGCCGCCGACGAGGACGGCGGGGCGGACCACGGTCACGTTGAGGCCGGGGTGGGCGCGGGAGCCGCGGCGGCCGAGCCGCTCAACCTCCAGCAGGTCGCCGACGCCGGTGGCCTCGGCGGTGGCCCGGAGCTCGGCGTCCTCGGAGAGCGGGATGTCGTTGTCGGGCAGGGCTCCGTAGACCATGGTCGAGGTGCACAGCACGACCCGGCGGACGCCGGCCGCGGCGGCGGCCGTGAGGACGGTCTGCGTGCCGCGCACGTTGTAGGCCGTCCGGGCGGCGGGGTCGGTCTCCAGGTCGAGGTCGACGGCGAGGTGCACGACGACGTCGGCGCCGCGGAGCTTCTCCGCGATGGCCGGATCCCGTACGTCGAGGACATGCCAGGTGGCCTCCGCCACCTCGCCGCGCCGCTCGTCGATGGCGACGACCTGCCGGACCTCATTCGACTCGGCAAGACGCCTGGTCAGCAGGGCGCCGACGCCGGTGGCGGCACCGGTGACCGCGACGACGGGGCCGCGCACCGCGGACCGGGTTGAGTGGTTTCGCGCTCCGCGAACCTGCGGATCTGGGGAACTCACCGACCGACTCCAGAGGTTGTCTTCAGTACGTACGGGGATGACGCGTACGTACCAGGTGGCGTCCATCCTGCCGCAGGGCACGGCCCGGCGGAGACTTGAGCCCATATCCGACCCGGATGTCTACGCTGGTGTTGTGCAGCGGGCAGTCGCCGCCGGCAGAGAGCCGGTGGCCCTAGGAGCCGAGGAAACCTGTGAGTGACACCCCATTCGGATTCGGCCTTCCGCCGGAGGAGCCGGAGGACGGCGACGAAGGCAAGAAGAAGGACCCCGCCGGAGGTGGCCAGGGGTCCGGTGGCCAGGGCGGCAACCCGTTCGGGGCGAACCCGTTCGGTTTCGGCATCCCCGGCATGGGCGGCCAGGGCGGCGCGGACAATCCGTTCGCCGCGATGTTCGGGTCGATGAACCCGACGGACCTGGGCGCGGCCTTCCAGCAGCTCGGGCAGATGCTCAGCTACGAGGGCGGTCCCGTGAACTGGGACATGGCCAAGCAGATCGCCCGCCAGGTGGTCGCCCAGGGCACCGCCGACGGCGTCAAGGACGCCAGCGTGGGCCCGGCCGAGAAGTCCGCGGTCGAGGAGGCGGTCCGCCTCGCCGACCTCTGGCTGGACCAGGCCACCTCGCTGCCCTCCGGGGCGAACACGTCGGTGGCGTGGAGCCGCGCGGAGTGGGTCGAGGCGACCCTCCCGGCGTGGAAGGAGCTGGTGGACCCGGTCGCCGAGCGGGTCGGCACGGCCATGGGCGACGTGCTGCCGCAGGAGATGCAGGCCATGGCCGGCCCGCTGATCGGCATGATGCGGTCGATGGGCGGCGCCATGTTCGGCCAGCAGATCGGGCAGGCCATCGGCGCGCTCGCGGGCGAGGTCGTCGGCTCGACCGACGTCGGCCTGCCGCTCGGCCCGGCCGGCCGCGCCGCGCTGCTGCCGCTGAACGTGGCGGCGTTCGGCAAGGACCTGGGCGTGCCCGCCGACGAGGTGCGGCTCTACCTGGCCCTGCGCGAGGCCGCCCACCAGCGGCTCTTCGCCCACGTGCCGTGGCTGCGGGCGCACCTGTTCGGCGCGGTCGAGTCGTACGCGCGCGGGATCAAGGTGGACACCTCGAAGCTGGAGGAGGCCGTCTCCCAGCTCGATCCGACCCACCCGGAGCAGCTGCAGGAGGCGCTCCAGTCGGGCATGTTCCAGCCGCAGGACACGCCCGAGCAGAAGGCGTCCCTGGCCCGCCTGGAGACGGCGCTCGCGCTGGTCGAGGGCTGGGTGGACGCGGTGGTCCACGAGGCCGCCAAGACCCGTCTGACCTCGGCGGACGCGCTGCGCGAGACGCTGCGCCGGCGCCGGGCCAGCGGTGGTCCGGCCGAGCAGACCTTCGCCACCCTGATCGGTCTGGAGCTGCGCCCGCGCCGGCTGCGGGACGCCTCGCGGCTGTGGGCCTCGCTCACCGACGCGCGCGGGGTCGACGGCCGGGACGCCCTGTGGGAGCACCCGGACATGCTGCCGACGGCGACCGACCTCGACGACCCGGACGGCTTCGTCCACCGCGAGCAGCTGGACTTCTCCGAACTGGACAAGATGCTCGGCGAGGCGGCCAAGGGCGACGCGCCCGAGGACGGGGACGACGCGAAGTGACGCTGCACGACGACGCGGTCCTCGTCCTCAAGGGGTACGAGGGCCAGCCGGAGCTGCGCGAGCTCTATCTGGAGCACCTGGCCGCGCATCCGGACGGCATGTACAAGCCCTGCTCGGCCGGTCACCTCACCAGCAGCGCGCTGGTGATCGACCCCTCGCGCGGGCGGGTCCTGCTCACCCTGCACAAGAAGCTGGGCATGTGGCTCCAGATGGGCGGCCACTGCGAGGAGGGCGACCCGACGGTCGAGGCGGCGGCGCTGCGCGAGGCCGCCGAGGAGTCGGGCATCGCGGGTCTGACGCTGCTGCCCGGCGGCCCGGTGCGGCTCGACCGGCATCCGATCCCCGCGCCGTGCCACTGGCACCTCGACGTGCAGTACGCGGCGCTCGCCCCGGCGGACGGGGTGGAGCGGATCAGCGAGGAGTCGCTGGACCTGAAGTGGTACGCGTACGACGAGGTGGCCGCGGTCGCGGACACCTCGGTGGTGCGGCTCCTGGAGGGCACGCTGGCCCGCCTGTGAGGTGACGGTCACGGGGGGGGGGGGGCGCGGCGGCCCCGGACGCCCGCGAACGACCGCGAAGACCTCCGCCTTGGTGGCGGTGGTGGCGATCGGCTC
>NZ_JBHYKM010000030.1:29415-36285 GCF_042741435.1 Streptomyces sp. NPDC058955
GCGGCGCCCGCTAGTTTTTTTATCATCCCCCGGGGGGGGGCCCGCGCGGCCCCGGGGTGGGGGGGCGCCCCGCGGCGGGGCCCCCCCGGCCCCCCCCGGGGGCCCTTCGCCGTGTCGCGGTGCGGTCAGTTCCAGGCGTTGTTCTGGTTCTGGCCGTGGGCGCCCTGCTGGCCGACGCCGAACTGGGCGGCGACGCCCTGTCCGATGGCGGCGTTCTGCGGGGGCATGACCTCGCTGGGCTGGACGAGGGCGAAGCCCTGGCCGAGGAAGCTGAGCTCCCAGCCCTCGCCGGTGTTGCCGCGGCGGCTGCGGACGCTGCTGTTGTGCGTCTGGGCCTGCATCTGGACCCGCAGCGAGGTGGACCAGGCGACGATCGCGTCCGCGTCGGCACTGACGTACTTCTCCGGGGTCACCTGGAGCATCAGCGGCTGGCCGGAGGTCATCAGGGCGACCTTGCCGCGGCCGGTGATGTTCAGCTGGTACTTGCCGGTGCCGGAGACCCCGTACTGGCTGTCGACGGCGATGACCTCGGTGTGGAGGCTGGTGTCCAGCGCGAGCACGTAGGAGCTGTCGACGGTGAGGCCCTCCTGCTCGACCTCGACGACGTGGATGTACTGGGCGAGGTTGGCGAAGTAGACCGTGCCCTGGCCGGAGCAGCGCATCAGGTCGAGGCCCTCGCCGGTGCGGGCGCGGGCCTGCCGCTGGCTGGAGCTCTGGTACTCGCCGTCGAAGTCGACGAGCCCCTGGTAGGCGACCATGGCGCCCTTGCGGGCGAGGACGTCGTCGTGGCCGGTGAGGCTGACCCGCAGCAGCTGCGGGTTCTGGATGACGTACCGCTCCTGGCTCTGCTGCTCGGCGTGGTTGAAAAGCGGGCTCTGCATGATGTGTTCTCGCTCCCCCTCAGCCCCGGACCCGCAGGCGGTCGCTGCTGTCCTCGCTGGGCTGTACGACGACGATGCCCTGGCCCGAGAAGGCCATCTGGAATGCCTCGCCGCTGCCCCGCCCGATGAGGGAGGACGCCTTGAAGCTGCGCTTGCCCTTGACCTTGAGCGCCGGCGACCAGGCGACGAGCGCGTCGGGGTCGACGTAGGTCTCGTCCTCGCCGCGGCCGCAGTCGACGACGATCGGGGTGCCGCGCGAGGTGAGCGCGACCCAGCCGGTGCCGGCGATCTCCACGTTGAACAGGCCCTGGCCGGCGAACTTCGCGAGGCCCTTGACCCGCTCGACGCCCCACTGGAGGTGGGCGTCGAAGGCGAGGAGGTTGGTGCCGTTGACGGAGATCGAGTCGTTCTGGAGGTTGATCACGACGACGTCGGCGCCGTAGTCGGCGAGGTAGAGCAGGCCGTCGCCGGTGCACTTCATGATCGGCGCGCCTTCGCCGGTGGCCCACTCCTTGGCGACCTGGCGGACGGCCGGCGGGTTGGGCTCGTAGCTGATGAAGCCCTCGTAGGCGACCATCGAGCCGGCCCGGGCGTACAGGTCCTGGCCGGTGGCCATGGCGACCTTGAGCATGGTGCGGCCGTGGTTCTCCATGCGGGCCGCGATGGGGGTCGGGGCATAGCCCGCGAGCTGCTGGTTCATGGTGTCGGGCTCCCTCAGACCTCGTACGGCTGGACGACGATGAAGTTGCCGGGGGCGCCCCGGAACTGGAGGTTCACGGTCTCCCCGCTGTGGCCGGGGTAGGCGTTGCGCCGGAGCCGGACCTGGCTGGAGAGGATGACCTGCGAGGCGGCGGACCAGGCGACGACCGCGTTGCAGTCGGCGAAGGTGGTCGGGGTGACGGGCAGGACCACGGGGACGCCGTGGGTCTTGACGATCACGGTGCCGGTGCCCTGGAACTGCATGGTGAACAGCGCGCCCCCGGGGATGCCGTGGCCCTCGATGCGGCGGACCTCGTACTGGAGCGACTCGTCGAAGGCGAGCACGTTCTCCGCGGAGACGCAGATGGCGTCGCCCTGGAGCTCGATCGGGTGGAGGTGGGCGCCGTTCTCGGCGAGGAAGACCTGGCCGCGGCCGGTGCAGCGCATGAGCTGCATCTCCTGGCCGGTGGCGTTGCCCACGATCCGGCCGGCGAAGCCGGCGCCCTTGTAGGAGAAGTCGACCTTGCCCTGGTACATGACCATGGAGCCCTGGCGGGCGAGGACGGGGGTGCCGCCCATGGCCAGGTCCACCCGCATGAGCTGCTGGTTCTGCGGGGTCCAGCGGGCGCCGGTGGCGGTCTCCTTGTAGGGGGCGAGCGCGGCGGCGAGGCCGGCGCCGGTGGCGGGCACGCCCTGCGGGACACCCTGCGGAACGCCCTGCGGCGGCATGCCCGGGGGCATGCCGGGCTGCTGCCCGTAGGGGGCGGGCTGACCGTAGCCGGGCTGCTGGCCGTACGGGGCCTGCGGCTGCTGCCCGTAGGGGGCGGCCGGCGGCGGGGTCTGGCCCGGGATCTGCCCGTAGGGGGCCTGCGGGGGCTGCCCGTACGGTCCGGGGGCGGCCGGCGCGGGGGGCGGTGGCGGCACCGGCGCGGGGGCGAGCGGCGCGACCATGGTGGGCTGGGTGTGCACCGGCTGCGGGGCGGGCGGCGGGGTCGGCGCCTGCGGGCCGTAGCCGGGCTGCGGCGCGGGGGCCGGGGCGGCGGGGGCACCGAACGCCGGCGGCGCCGCGGCCGGGGCGGGGGCGCCGAAGGCCGGCGCGGCCTGCTGGGGGGCGGCGGGCGGCTGGGCCGCGGGCTGCTCCTCCTCCAGGACCTCTCCGCCGAAGTTCCGCAGCAGCGCCTCCAGGCCGCCGTCGAAGCCCTGGCCGACGGCGGCGAACCGCCACACGTCCTTCAGGTAGAAGTCGCCGAGCATGACCGCGCGCTCGGTGGAGAACTCGGCGCCGGTGAAGGCGTAGCGGGCGACCTCCTCGCCGCCGGCGACGATCCGGATCCAGCCGGGGCCGACCTGCGACATCTGGCCGTTGCCGTCGATGGTGGCGGTGAAGGACAGCTTGTGGATCTGCGGGGGGATCCGGTCGAGCGTGACGCGGAAGGACTCGGTGTCCCCGGACTGCGCCCCGAGCAGCTGGATGGACTCCTCGGGCGACTTCGGCTGGTTGAAGAAGACGAAGTACCGGTCGTCCGACAGACGCTCGTCGGCGTCGAGTCCGAAGCAGCTGATGTCGAAGGTGAGCCCGGGCGCCGCGATCTGCACGCCCACGTACAGATCGGTGCCCGCGGTCAGATCACTGATCTTGGCCTTGTGGCCGCGTTGGAATTCCCTGGCCATGCGTAACGACCGTCCCCCATCCCGATGGCGAATGACTCGCGTCAGGCTAACCGCTGCGAGCGACATTGAGACAGGGCGGGTCGGTTCCGGTACGGAATCGGGAAACACGGCCTCAGGCCGTGGGATCCCCGTCCGGGGGGTGCGGGAAGTGGGCGGCGGCTGCCACTCCTTCGAGGTAGCCGCGAGCGCGCTCGGTCCGCGGGTACGCCTCCAGGAGCCGCCAGAAGCTCGGTCCGTGGCCCGGGACCAGGAGGTGGGCCAGCTCGTGCAGGAGGACGTAGTCGACGACGTACTCGGGCATCGGCTGGAGGCGGTGGGAGAGCCGGATGGAGCCCTCGGCGGGGGTGCAGGAGCCCCAGCGGCTGTTCTGGTTGGTGACCCAGCGCACCGAATCGGGCCTGGCCCGGCCGTCGAGGTACCGGTCGGAGAGGCGGCCGGCCCGCTCGGCCAGCTCGGCGTCGCCGCGGGTGGCGCGGCGCTCCTTGTCCTTCTCCTTCGCGGCGAGCTTCTCCAGCATCACCCCGACCCAGCGGCGCTCCTCGGCCTCCGACATCCGGGCCGGGATGAGGACGATCGTGTTGTCCCCCTCGCGGTAGGCGGAGACGGAACGGGTGCGGCGGGCGCTCCTGCGGATCTCGACTGGCACGCCCTCGACGGTACCCGGGCGGCGCAACGGAATCCCCTTCGTATGACCTGTCCGACATTCGGGCCGTACGACTTTCGGTCGGGCCTGTGGACAACTTTCCGCACCGTTCCGCGCCGGCGGGCAGCCTGGGTCCGGGAGAGAACGCGGAGGAAGGCGGGGGCGGGATGCATCCGATGGTGAAGCCGGCGCTGCGCCGGGCGTGGCGGAGTCTGACGTGCGCGCAGTACGGGGTGACGCCGGCGCACGCGGTGGTGCTGGACCGGGTGGACGCGGCGACGGGCCGGCTCCTGGGGCTGATGGACGGGACGCGCGGGACGGCGCTGCTGCGGCGGGAGGCGGCGGAGCTGGGGCTGCCGGAGGGGCGGCTGGACGCCCTGCTGGGGCGGCTCGCCTCGGCGGGGCTGCTCGTGGAGGCCGGGGCGGGGCGGCCGGGGCGGTCGGGTCCCGCGGCGGGGGCGGTGGACACGGCGCTGGATCCGCTGCGGGCGGATCTGGCCGCGCTGTCCGTGGTGTGCCCGGAGCCGGACCGGGCGCTGCGGACGCTGGCGGCCCGGCGGGAGCGGCGGGTGCGGGTGCGGGGCGCCGGCCGGGTGGGCGCGATGGTGGCGGCGCTGCTCTCGGCGGCGGGGGTCGGCGGGGTGGAGGTGGTGGACGGCGGGCGGGTGGAGCCGTGGGAGACGGCGCCGGGCGGGCTGCCGGCGGAGGCGGTCGGCGAGCGGCGGGTGGCGGCGGCGCGGCGGCTGGTGGCGCGCTGGGCGCGCGGTCCGGTGGCCGCGCGGCGGGCGGGCCGGCGGACGGGGGCGGGGCCGGACGACGGGGACGGCGGGGTGCCGGTGTCACTGGTGGTGGTGACGCCCCGGGACGGACTGGGGGTGCTGGTGCCGGATCCGGTGGCGGCGGAGCCGTGGATGGCGGCCGGGGTGCCGCATCTGTACGCGGGGGTGCTGGAGGCGACGGGGGTGGTGGGGCCGCTGGTGCTGCCGGGCGGGACGGCCTGCGCCCGGTGTCTCCAGGAGGAGGCGACGGACCGGGACCCGGCGTGGCCGCGGCTGCTCGCGCAGTGGCGCTCGGGGGCGCCGCATCCGCTGCCGGCCTGTGACGTGGCGCTGGCGACGGCGGTGGCGGGGCTCGCCGCGGGGCACGCGCTGGCCTTCCTGGACGGCGAGCTGCCGGCCAGCACGGGGGTCCGCTGGGAGGCGGCGGCACCGACGCTGGGGTGGCGGTCCGAGCGACTGGTGCCGCACCCGGCCTGTCCCTGCGGGGCCGCGCGGGGCAGGGTGGGGGTGGCCGTCTCACCAGCCGGGGAGACGCGGTCCACAATGGCGGGGCGCAGCCCTGCGCGGCACGGCAGTCTGGGAATTGGAGGGGCGCATGTCTGATCTTCCCCGGAAGGCGGTCACCCGGACCGCCAAGTTGGCCGCGTTGCCGCTGGGCTTCGCGGGCCGCGCGACCTGGGGCCTGGGCAAGCGGATCGGGGGCAAGTCCGCCGAGTTCGTCGCCCGGGAGCTCCAGGAGCGCACGGCGGAGCAGCTGTTCAAGGTGCTCGGCGAGCTCAAGGGCGGGGCCATGAAGTTCGGCCAGGCGCTGTCGGTCTTCGAGTCGGCGCTGCCGGAGGAGATCGCGGGGCCCTACCGGGCGGCGCTGACGAAGCTTCAGGAGGCCGCGCCGCCGATGCCGGTGCGGACGGTGCACGGGGTCCTGGAGGAGCGGCTCGGGGCGGAATGGCGGGAGTTGTTCCTGGAGTTCGAGGACAAGCCGGCGGCGGCCGCGTCGATCGGGCAGGTGCACCGGGCGGTGTGGCACGACGGGCGCGAGGTCGCGGTGAAGGTGCAGTACCCGGGTGCCGGGGAGGCGCTGCTGTCGGACCTGGCGCAGCTGAGCCGGTTCGCCCGGCTGCTCGGGCCGTTGATGCCGGGGATCGAGGTGAAGCCGCTGATCGCGGAGTTGCGCGAGCGGGTGACGGAGGAGCTGGACTACGCCCTGGAGGCGCGGGCCCAACGCGAGCACGCCGAGGTCTTCGCGGACGATCCGGACGTGGTGGTCCCGGAGGTGGTGCACCAGGCGGATCAGGTCCTGGTGACCGAGTGGATGGACGGCGTCCCGCTCGCGGAGGTGATCGCGGAGGGCAGCCAGGAGCAGCGGGACCGGGCCGGTCAGCTGCTGGCCCGGTTCCTGTTCTCGGGTCCGGCGAGGACCGGGCTGCTGCACGCCGACCCGCATCCGGGGAACTTCCGGCTGCTGCCGGCGGACGGCGGGGACGGGGCGGACGATCCTTCCGGGTGGCGGCTGGGGGTGCTGGACTTCGGCACGGTGGACCGGCTGCCGGGCGGGCTTCCGGAGATGATCGGGACCTGTCTGCGGATGACCCTGGCCGGTGAGGCGGAGCCGGTGTACGCGCTGCTGCGGGAGGAGGGCTTCGTCAAGGAGTCGGTGGCGCTCGATCCGGAGGAGGTCATGGAGTACCTGCTGCCGATCATCGAGCCGGCGGAGGCGGAGTCCTTCGTCTTCACCCGGGGCTGGATGCGGACGCAGGCGGCCCGGATCGCCGATCCCCGCTCCCCCGCGCACCAGCTGGGGCGGCAGCTGAACCTGCCGCCGTCGTATCTGCTGATCCACCGGGTGACGCTGTCGACGATCGGGGTGCTCTGCCAGCTGAACGCGACGGTCCGGCTGCGGGACGAGCTGTCCGCCTGGCTGCCCGGTTTCGACCCGGCGGCCTGAGCGGCGGGCTCGCCGGGCTCACCACCAGGAGGAGTCGAGGCGGCCCTCGATGGCCCGGATGTTGGCGCGGGCGCACTCCTCGCAGAAGTACTGGCGGCGGCCGTTCTCGACGGAGCAGGTCCAGGTGATCGGGAGGGTGTCGGCGGTCCTGCCGCAGCGTGCGCAGGCCACGGGCTCCTCCGCGGCGCGGGGCTCGTTCATCCTCGTGACGATAGCCCGGCGGGGCGGCCGCGGCGGGGCAACGCACCGCGG
>NZ_JBHYKM010000030.1:36295-70255 GCF_042741435.1 Streptomyces sp. NPDC058955
GGCCCCCGGGGGGGCGGGGGTCGTCTCCCCAGACGTCCCGAGCCGGGGGGGGGGGGGCGGGGGGGGGCCCCCCCGGGGGGGGGGGGGGGCGCGGGCCCCCCCCCCCCGCGGGGACGCCTGGTGGGGCGCTCAGTGCATGACGGCCATGGCCAGCGCGCGGCGGGCGCGCAGCGAGACGCGCTCGGCGCGGCGCTGCATACGCCGGGCGGCGATCAGGCGCACGGCCTGACGTTCCGCCTCGGCCTCACGCTGTCGCTCGTGCATATGGGCACGGGCCAGGGCTTCTGGGATGAGTTGCATGTCTCGGGTCCTGTTCTGACGCAGCGCGGGGGCGCCGGCGGGGGAGAAGTCGGGGGTAGCGGAGCGGATGGGCTCGGTGGCGGGCGTGGTCATCGGGGCCTGCTTCTGGGGATCGTGCGTGAGGGGATGGTCGATCGTTCCGGTTCGCCTGGGGGCCTTGTGGGGTGCCTCCCAGGTGACGGCGGTCATGCCGCGACCGGGTTCTTGCGCGGGCGGCCACGGGGCCGCTTGCGGGCGACGACCACGCCCTGGACGAAGAGCTCGCCGCCCCAGACACCCCAGGGCTCGCGGCGCTCCTTGGCGCCGGCGAGACAGGCCGCGACCAGCGGGCAGGTCTTGCAGAGGGACTTGGCGTACTCGACGTCGGCCGGGGACTCGGCGAAGAAGACCTCCGGGTCGTAGGCCCGGCAGGGGACCGGGACGCCGAGGTTCTCGATGGCGTCGTCGAGCGCGGTGAGCGATGTCAGGGGGGTCAAGGCGTGGTCCTCCGTGAGGCCGGACGGGGGGATCGTTTCGGAAGGCGGTACGGACGGGGCGTGCGCTTCGAGTTGCACGGGTGTCTTTCCTCGTCTGGTCGTTCCGGCCGGTGGGCCGGGTCTTCGGCTGGTACCGGGTTTCTTGTCCCGAGGCCCCTTCGTTCCGCCGTCCCCGTTCGGGGACAAACAGAAGGGCCGCGGATCCCGGGTGGGGTTCCGCGGCCCTGAAGGCGCCGGCCTGATCAGGTCAGGCTGGATCACTCCAGGGTTCGAGCCCACGGAAGGCCCACATCGTGTGGTGCTGCGTCGTCTGCTGCTTGCCGGCACCGGCTGCCGCGAAGCCATAGGCCGTGAATCCGGCCTTGCCCTCTTCAGCCACCCGTGCCTTGGTCGGTCGCTCGGTGCGCTCGATGACGGCCATGCCGCGACCGGACAGACCGGTGACGGGCAGACCGCTGCCAAGGAGCTCAACGGCGGAGAGGCCGAGCGAGCAGGCGGAGACGACCGAGCGATCGGTCATTTTGGCGGTGCTGACGACGGTGTTGCTGTTGATGTTGCTGATCACTGGAATCGCCTCCTCTCGGCGTCTCGGAGAGCTCGGGTGCGAGCCGGGCTCTCGATGTTCATTTGGACAAGTACAGCACGAGACAGGGCTTCTTAAGAAGCCGCTGTTGCGTGGTTAAGAACCTATGGGGCTTGACGGGGCGGGCGCAAACTATTTTTCCCACGAGTTTCGATCAGTCTTCGTCCGCGCCCCTTACACCCTCTTCACCTGGCTCTTCGCCCGCGCAGATGGCGAGAACGTCGGCTCCGAAGCGGTTCAGCTTGCGGGTGCCGACGCCGGCGATCACCACGAGTTCGCCGCCGGAGGCGGGGACCCGCTCGGCGATCGCCATGAGCGTCTTGTCGGTGAAGACGCAATAGGCCGGCTGGCCGAGCTCCCGGGCCCGGTCGGCGCGCCAGTCGCGCAGCCGCTCGTACAGGCCCTCGTCCATGTCGGAGGGGCAGTCCTCGCAGCGGAGCAGCTTCATCGCGCCGGCCTCGGTGAGGGTGGCGCCGCAGACCCGGCAGCGGACCGGGCCGCGCGCGCGGCGGCGGACCGGCTCGGCGGACGGGCCCTGGCCGCCGCCCCGCTCGACGCCGCCGCCGGTGGCGCCGTGGCCGGCGGCCCGGCTGCCGGAGCCGGGGCGCAGGCCCTTGAGGAAGCGGCTGGGGACGCGGCCGGGGCGGCCGCCCGGGGAGCGGGAGAGCGCCCAGGAGAGGGTGAGGTGGACGCGGGCGCGGGTGACGCCCACGTAGAGGAGCCGGCGCTCCTCCTCGATCTGCTCGTCCGTCTTGGCGTAGGTGATCGGCATCATGCCGTCGGTGAGGCCGACCAGGAAGACGGCGTCCCACTCCAGGCCCTTGGCGGCGTGCAGGGAGGCGAGGGTGACGCCCTGGACGGTGGGGGCGTGCTGGGCGGCGGCCCGCTCGTCCAGCTCGGCGATGAGGTCGGCGAGGGTGGCGCCGGGGCGGGCGGCGGCGAAGTCGTCGGCGAGCCGGGCGAGCGCGGCGAGCGACTCCCAGCGGTCCCGGACGGCGCCGGAGCCGGCCGGCGGCCGGCTGCTCCAGCCGTGGCCGGAAAGCACCGCCCGCGTCTGGGCCGGCAGGTCCTCGGCCCCGTCGAGGAGCGAGTCGTTCGCGCCGAAGCGGGCCGCGCCGCGCAGGGCGGCGATCGCCTCCCGTACCTCCTGGCGCTCGAAGTAGCGCTCGGCGCCGCGCAGCTGGTAGGGGACGCCGGCGTCGGCGAGGGCCTGCTCGTAGACCTCCGACTGGGCGTTGATCCGGTAGAGGACGGCGATCTCGCCGGCCGGGACGCCGGCGGCGATCAGGTCGCGGACCCGGCGGGCGGTGCCCTCGGCCTCGGCGGGCTCGTCGCCGTACTCGGTGTAGACCGGCTCGGGGCCGCGCTCGCGCTGCGAGACCAGCTCCAGGCGGTGGTCGGCGGCCCGGCCGCCGGCCTGGTCGAGCAGGCCGTTGGCGAGGTGGACCACCTGGGGGGTGGAGCGGTAGTCGCGGACCAGCTTGACCACGGTCGCGTGCGGGTGCCGGGTGCGGAAGTCCAGCAGGTGGTCGGGGGTGGCGCCGGTGAAGGAGTAGATGGTCTGGCTGGCGTCGCCGACCACGCAGAGGCTGTCCCGCTCCCCCAGCCACTCCTCCAGCAGGCGCTGCTGGAGCGGGGAGACGTCCTGGTACTCGTCGACGACGAAGTGCTGGTACTGGCGGCGGATCTGCTCGGCGATGTCGGGCCGGTCCTGGAGGATGCCGACGGTGAGCAGCAGCACGTCCTCGAAGTCGATCACCGAGCGCTCGCCCTTGAGCTGCTCGTACATCGCGTAGAGCTGGCCGATCTCGGCCGGGTCCCGGGGGGCGTCCCGGCGGGCGCGGGCGACCGCCGCCGGATAGTCGGCGGGCACCGTCTGGGTGACCTTGGCCCATTCGATCTCCGAGGTGACGTCCCGCAGCTCGTTCCGGTCGAGCCGGACCCGGCAGCGGGCCGCCGCCTCGGCGACCAGCTGGACCTTGCGCTCCACGAGCCGGGGCAGCGGGCCACCGATCGCTTTCGGCCAGAAGAACTGGAGCTGCCGGAGGGCCGCCGAGTGGAAGGTGCGGGCCTGCACCCCGCCCGCGCCGAGCTGGCGGAGCCGGCCGCGCATCTCGCCCGCGGCGCGGTTGGTGAAGGTGACGGCGAGCACGCTCGCGGGCGGCAGCACGCCGGTCCGCACCCCGTAGGCGATCCGGTGGGTGATCGCCCGGGTCTTGCCCGTGCCGGCGCCCGCGAGGACGCAGACCGGGCCGCGCAGGGCCAGGGCGACCTCGCGCTGCTCCGGGTCGAGCCCGTCGAGCACCGCGTCGGCCGTCTCCGGGACCGCCGGGAAGAGGGGGGAGTGCGTTGCTGCTGTCACTCCGCCATGCTGCCAGGTCGGGTGGGGTCGGTGCGGCGCGTCGTCCACAGGCCGGGGGTCGCGGTCGTACCGTCTCATGATCGTCCCGGTCCGGGGCGGAGAGCGGCGCAGCTCACCCGGCGTGCGGGAATGGGCGGCCGGGTGGCGTACGTTCTCCCTTCGGCACGACCCCCGACCCGATGAGGAGCGCCTGGCCATGCAGGGCACTGTGACGATGTACAGCACCGAGTGGTGCGGCTACTGCCGCCGGCTGAAGAGCCAGATGGACCGCGAGGGCATCGCGTACGACGAGATCAACATCGAGCAGGACCCCGCGTCGGCCGCCTTCGTGGAGCAGGCCAACGGCGGCAACCAGACCGTCCCGACGGTCCTCGTGGTCTCCCCCGCCGGCACCGAGTCGGTCATGACCAACCCGAGCCTGGCCCAGGTCAAGCAGGCCCTCGCCGTCTGAGGCCCGCGCGTCCGTCCGGGTACGGAAAGGCCCCCGCTCCTCCGGAACGGGGGCCTTCGCGTGTCCCGGGCGGGCCCTGTCGGACGGGGTTCTAGACGACGTCGCCGGGCTTCGGCAGCGGCTTGCCGTACCAGAGCTCGATCAGGCGGGAGGCGATCGAGATGCCGTACGGCGGCAGGATCTCGCCGGAGGCGAAGCCGGCCTCCAGGTCGTCCCGGGAGAACCAGCGGGCCTCGTGGATCTCCTCGCCGTCCACCTCGATCTCCGGGGAGGTGGCCCGCGCGAAGAAGCCGAGCATCAGGCTGGACGGGAACGGCCACGGCTGGCTGGCCACGTACGAGACCTCGCCGACGGTGACGCCGGCCTCCTCGAAGACCTCCCGGACCACCGCCTGCTCGATGGACTCGCCGGGCTCGACGAACCCGGCCAGCGTCGAGAAGCGGCCCTCCGGCCAGTGCACCTGGCGGCCGAGCAGCGCCCGGTCCTGGTCGTCGGTGACCAGCATGATCACCGCCGGGTCGGTGCGCGGGTAGTGCTCGGCGCCGCAGACCGGACAGCGGCGGATGTGCCCGGCGGCGGCGATCACCGTGCGCTCGCCGCAGCGGGAGCAGAAGCGGTGGAGGCGCTGCCAGTTCTCCAGGGCGACCGCGTGGGTCATCAGGCCCGCGTCGCGGGGCGACAGCAGGAGGCCGGCCTCCCGCAGGCCCGCCGGGCGCGCCGACTGGTCCATGCGGCCGGGCAGCGAGTCCTTCTGGAGCGCGAAGTAGGAGACCCCGTCGGGGTCGGTGCCGAGGAAGTAGCGGTGGGTCTCGGTCATCGGCGCCTCGAACGCCGGGGTCATGACGAGCTCGGTGGTGCCGTCGGGGCGGTCGTCGATCAGCACCTGGCCGCCCGAGACCACGAAGACGCGGGTGCTCGGGTGGCTCCAGGCGGCCGCGAGCCACGCCTCGTCGAGGCGGTGGTGGGCGGCGCGGTCGATCCCGCTCGGGGCGGTGAGCGAGATCGGACGGTCCGCGAACGCGTTGTTCAGGGTGCTCACAGGTGCTTCCAACTCCCCCGGATCGGTGACAGTGATTGCGGCGTTCGGCCCGGCGCTCAGCGCTCGCCTGCCCGCAGGGCGGCCGGCAGGTCGCCCCACAGGTAGGCGGTCGTCTCGACGCCCTTCATGAGGAGGTCGAGCTCGACCTTCTCGTTCGGCGCGTGCCAGCCGTCGGACGGGACCGAGATGCCCAGGAAGAGCACGGGCGCGTCCAGGACGTCCTGGAGGTCGGCGGCCGGTCCCGAGCCGCCCTCGCGCGTGTAGCGGACGGTGGCGCCGTCGAAGGCCCGGCTCATCGCCCCGGCCACCGCCGTCAGGGCCGGGTGGCCGAGCGGGGTGAGGCAGGGGCGGGTCGGGGCGCCGAAGACGATCTCGTACCGGACGCCGGCCGGGACGAGCCCGGCCAGCCACTCCCGCACCAGCGTCTCGATCCGGTACGGGTCCTGGCCGGCGACGAGCCGGAAGGACAGCTTGAGGTGGGCGGAGGCGGGGACGATCGTCTTGCCGCCGGGGCCCTGGTAGCCGCCGCCGATGCCGTTGACCTCGGCGGTCGGGCGGGCCCAGACGCGCTCCAGGGTCGAGTGGCCGGCCTCGCCGAGGGTGCCGTGGGACTTGGCGGTGCGCAGCCAGGCCGCCTCGTCGAAGGGCAGCTCGGCGACGAGCCGCCGCTCGGCCTCGGTGAGTTCGCTCACGCCGTCGTAGAAGCCGGGGATCGCGACCCGCTCGTCGGCGTCGTGCAGGGCGGCGACGATCCGGCCGGCGACGGTGGCCGGGTTGGGCACGGCGCCGCCGAAGGAGCCGGAGTGGATGTCCTGGTCGGGGCCGTACAGGTCGATCTCGCAGTCGGCGACCCCGCGCATGCCGGTGCAGACGGTGGGGGTGGTCTCGGACCACATGCCGGTGTCGGAGACGATCACCGCGTCGGCGGCGAGCCGGTCCGCGTGGGCCTCGACGAGCGCGCGGAAGTGCGGCGAGCCGGACTCCTCCTCGCCCTCCACGAGCAGCTTCAGGTGGACGGCGGGCGCCGTGCGGCCGGTGGCGGCGAGGTGGGCGCGGACCCCGAGGGTGTGGAAGAACACCTGGCCCTTGTCGTCGGCCGCCCCGCGCGCGTACATCCGCCCGTCGACGACGGTCGGCTCGAAGGGGTCGGTGTGCCAGCCGTCCTCGCGGGCCGCCGGCTGCACGTCGTGGTGGCCGTAGACCAGCACCGTCGGCGCGTCCGGGTCGTCGGACGGCCAGTCGGCGAAGACCGCCGGGGCGCCTTCGGTCTCCCAGACCTCGACCGTGGTGAACCCGGTGTCCTTCAGGGCGCCGGCGAGCCAGTCGGCGCTGCGCCGCACGTCCCCGGCCCGCTCGGGCTGCGCCGACACGGACGGGATCCGCAGCCAGTCGGCGAGGTCGCCGAGGAAGGCGGCGCGGTGCCGCTCGATGTAGGCGCGTACGGGCTGGACGACGCTGTCCGGGGTCTCGCTCATGCTCACGAGCCTATCCGGCGCCGGGGGGTGCCCCGCCCAGCAGGATGGCCTCCAGCTCCGCCCGGCCGGGCAGCCGGGCCGGACGGGCCACCTCGCCGGTGCGCACGTAGACGAAGGCGGCGGCCACCTCCTCGGGGTCGAGGCCGTGCTGCTCGGCCCAGGCGAGCCGGTACAGCGCGAGCTGGAGGGGGTCGGCGGTGCGGTGGTGGCTGGTCTTCCAGTCGACGATCTCGTACGCGCCCGAGTCCGGGTCCCGGTAGACGGCGTCGATCCGGCCGCGGACCACCCGGCCCGCGAGGGTGAGGTGGACGGGGACCTCCACGCGGTACGGGGTGCGGTGGGCGTACGGGGTGCGGGCGAACGCCTCCTTGAGGGCCTCCAGGTCGCGCTCGTCGACGATCTCCGGCTCGCCCGCGAAGTCCTCGCCGCCGGGGAGCTCGTCCGGGCCGAGGAACGGCAGCGGGAGCTCGTCGAAGCGGGACTCCACCCACGCGTGGAAGCGGGTGCCGCGGCGGGCCGCGGGCTGCGGCGGCTTCGGCATCGGGCGGGCCAGCTCCCGCGCGAAGCCGTCCGGGTCCTCGGCGAGGCGTATGACCTGGGAGGCGGAGAGGTAGGCGGGGAGGAGGACGTCCCGGGTCGTGGCGCGGGAGCGGTGCAGCTCGGCGGTGAGAGCGGCGAGGTCCCTGTCCCAGGAGGCGATGGTCCGGTGCTCCTCCGGAGTGAGCCCGGCCTCCCGGGGGTGCGGGACCGTGCCGGGGGCCTCCGCCGGGTCGTCCGGGAGCCAGAGGTCCCCGGGGTGCGGGTCCTGGGGGTCGGGCCCCGTGCCGGGGAGGTCGGGCCCCGTGCCGGGGGCGTGGGGCGCGCCCTCCCCCGGGCGGGGTACGTGTGCCCACAGCTTGGTCCGGACGGCGTCCGCCGCCTGCCTGCGCCGGGCCAGGGCCTCCTCGTCCAGGGGCAGCGGCCAGGGGAGGTCGGCGGTCGCCTCGGCCAGCAGGGGGTTCTCGGTGTCCTTCTCCGGGGCCGTCGCCCATGCCTCGATGTCGCCGTGGCCCCGCTCGCAGTGGGCGTACAGGGCCTGCATGAAGTCCGAGGGGCCCCTCGGCTTCTTCTGGGTGGGGCCCCACCAGTGGGCGGAGGCCAGGAGGAGGGTGCGGGGGCGGGTGAAGGTGACGTAGCCGAGGCGGAGTTCCTCGGTGTGCTGGTGGTCCGTCATCGCGGCCTTGAAGGACTTCATCGCGGCGGCGGTCCAGGCGTCGAGGTCCGGGAGGGTGGCCGCGTCGCCGCGCAGGGCGTGCGGGAGGACCTGGGGCTGGGATGTCCAGGACTCGCGCGCGCGGGCGGACGGGAACTGGCCGGCGACCAGGCCGGGGACGGCGACGACGTCCCACTCCAGGCCCTTCGACTTGTGCGCGGTGAGCACCTTGACGGTGTTCTCGCCGCCCGGGAGGGCGTTGTCGAGGCCCTTCTCGAACTGGACGGCGGTGCGCAGGAAGCCGAGGAAGGCGAGGAGGCTGGCCTCGCCGTCGAGGGAGGCGAAGCCGGCGGCGACGTCCAGGAAGTTGCCGAGGGTCTCGCGGCGGCGGGCGGCGAGGGCGTGCGGGGACGCCGACAGTTCGACCTCCAGGCCGGTGACGGTCAGGACCCGGTGGAGGACGTCCATGAGGGGGTCGGCGAGGGAGGCGCGCAGCGAGCGGAGCTCGGCGGCGAGGCGGGCGAAGCGGACCCGGGCCTCGGCGGAGAAGGGCAGGCCGTCGTCGGGGTGGCCGGCGGAGTCGAGGAAGGTGTCGAGCGCGTCGGCGAGGGAGATCACCTCGGCGGGGTCGACGCCCTCGACGGCGGCGGCGAGCCGCTGCCCTGGGTCGGTGTCGGCGGCGCCCCGGTGGACGAGGAGGCGGGCGCGGCGGCCGAGGAGGGCGAGGTCGCGGGGGCCGATGCGCCAGCGCGGGCCGGTGAGGAGCCGGACCAGGTCGGCGTTGGCCCCGGGGTCCTGGAGGACTTCGCAGACGGCGACGAGGTCGGCGACCTCGGGGAGGTGGAGCAGTCCGGAGAGGCCGACGACCTCGACGGGGACGCCGCGGGCGACGAGGGCGGCCTGGATGGCCGGGAAGTCGCCGGCGGTGCGGCACAGGACGGCCATGGAGCCGGGCTCGCGGCCGGTGCGGACGAGGTGGGCGAGGGAGTCGGCGAGCCAGTCGATCTCCTCGGTGTGGGTGGGCAGGAGGGCGATCCGGACGGTGCCGTCGGCCTCGGCGCCCGGCGCGGGGCGCAGCGCCTCCACGCCCGCGTGCATCGCGCGCAGCGGGGTGGCGAGGCCGTTGGCGAGGTCGAGGAGGCGGCCGCCGCTGCGCCGGTTCTCGGAGAGGGAGTGGCGGCTCGCGGGGGTGCCGTCGGTGTGCGGGAAGTGGGCGGGGAAGTCGTCGAGGTTGGCGACGGAGGCGCCGCGCCAGCCGTAGATGGCCTGGCAGGGATCGCCGACGGCGGTGACGGGATGGCCGGTGCCCTGGCCGAAGAGGCCGGAGAGGAGGAGCCGCTGGGCGACGGAGGTGTCCTGGTACTCGTCGAGGAGGACGACCCGGAACTCGTCGCGGAGGATCGTGCCGACCTCGGGGCGGGTGGTGGCGAGCCGCGCGGAGAGGGCGATCTGGTCGCCGAAGTCGAGGAGGTCGCGGGAGCGCTTGGCGGCGCGGTAGCGGGTGACGAGTCCGGTGAGCTCGCGGCGGGCGGTGGCCGTCTCGGGGAGCTTGCGCAGGTCGTCGTTGGTGAGCTTGGCGTCGGCGAGGGCGGTGAGCAGCTCGGCGTCGTACGCGAGGAGGTCGGCGGGGTCGACGAGGTGCTCGGCGAGTTCGGCGTCGAGCGCGAGCAGGTTCTCGACGAGGGTCGGGAAGGACTTGGTGAGCGCCGGGTACGGGCCGGGGGCCTCGCGGAGCACGCGCGCGGCGAGCTGGAAGCGGGTGGCGTCGGCGAGGAGCCGGGAGGTCGGTTCGAGGCCGATGCGCAGGCCGTGGTCGGTGAGGAGCTGCCCGGCGAAGGCGTGGTACGTGGAGATGCGGGGCTCGCCCGGCGGGTTCTCCGGGTCGACCGGGTCGGGGTCGGTGACGCCGGCCCGGACGAGGGCGGTGCGGACGCGCTCGGCGAGTTCGCCGGCGGCCTTGTTGGTGAAGGTGAGGCCGAGGACCTGTTCGGGGGCGACCTGTCCGGTGCCGACCAGCCACACGACCCGGGCCGCCATCACCGTGGTCTTGCCGGAGCCGGCTCCGGCCACGATGACCTGGGGGGCGGGCGGCGCGGTGATGCAGGCCGTCTGCTCCGGGGTGAAGGGGATGCCGAGGAGCTCCTTGAGCTGCTCGGGGTCGGTGAGGTGCGCGGTCACCCTGAAGAGGCTAACGGGGCGGTCGGACATTCCCGTCCCGCACCCTTTTCACCTGCGGTTTCCCGACGGGCGCGGTCTCCCGACGGGCGCGGTCTCCCGCGCCGAGGTCCGGCGGGAGGCCGGGCGAGGAGTCCGGCGGGAGGCCGGGCGGTGGCTCAGGCGGGGGTGCCGGGGTCGAGGCGGGAGAGGTCGACGGTCTCGTCGGCGGGCGGGGCGGTGACCTTCACCGGGCGGTCGAAGTCGGAGAGGGTCATCCTGCCGGGTTCGTCGCCGCCGGTCCTGACGACCTCGCGGATGTACGGCTTGCCCTCCTGCGCGACGGAGACGGTGGTGGTCTCGTCGCCGTCCTTCTTGACGAGGGTCGCCACGGGGGTGCCGTCGACCTCCCGGTCGGGGCCGCGGGTGAGGCCACGGCGGTCCTCCGCGTCCCGGCCGAGGCCGTCGAGGAGGGAGTCGAGGTCGCAGACCTCGCTGAGGTCGCCGCTGCCGGCCTGGCCGGGGGCGATCTTGAGCCAGCGGCCCTTGACGAGTTCGATGATCGGCGCGATCTGGTTCTCGGGCACGCCCTGGGAGGTCATCGAGATCCGCCAGAACTCCTCGTCGCCCTTCATGTAGGTGACGTCGTCGAGCCTGCGGAGTTCGGCGGAGCCGTCGTCGACGCCGATCCGGCCCTGGCAGGAGCCCTGGTCGTCGACGGAGAAGTCGACGTCGAGGTGCTGTCCCTCGGCGACGACCTCGCCGGTCATGCGCAGCGAGTCGGCGGAGCGGGTGGCGGCGACGGCCCGGTCGGCGATCCGGGCGGGGGCGAGTCCCTCGAAGGGGTCCGGCGACGGGGACGGGGCCGCGGCGGCCGGTGCGGATCCGGGCGACGCCGTCGCCGCCCAGGCCGCCGCCGGGGCGGGGCCCGCGACGGCGACGGCCGCGCAGAGGACGGCCGCGGCGCGGAGCTTCCGGTGGCTGGACTGGGACCTCATACGAGCCTCCTCGCCCCCCGGACCCTTTCACCAGGGTCGCCCCACGCGCGCGTGGCCGCTACTCAGCGCGCAGGGGTCAGCTGCCGGCGCCGGCCGTCATCAGCTGCTCCATGTCGACGACCTGGTCGGCCGGCGGGGCGGAGACGGTGACCGGCTTGTTGTAGTCGGCGAAGGTGACGGTGCCCGGCTCGTCGCCACCGGTGGTGACGACGCGGAGGATGTAGGGCTTGGCGGAGTCCATGGCCACGTAGAACGTGTCGGTCTCGCCCTTCGAGTCGGCCTTGCCCTTGAGGACGACGGCCGGGGTGCCGTCGACGTCGGCGTCGGCCTCACGGGTCATGCCCTTGCGGGGGGTGTCCTCGTCCATGTCCTTGACGATGGTCTTGAGGTCGCAGAAGGCACCGGGGCCCTCCTCGCCGGCCGGCATCTTCATCCAGCGGCCGTTGAGCAGGGTGGAGATGGCGCCGGCCTCCTCGTCGGAGGAGCCCTCCTCGCCGCTGGAGGACTTCCAGAAGGCGTCGTCGCCCTTCATGTAGCTGGTGCCGCCGGTGCCGACGATCTCGGCCTTGCCGCCCTTGCCGCTCTCCATGGAGCCCTTGCAGTTGCCCTTGTCGTCGACGGCGAAGTCGACCTTCATCTCCGCGCCGTCGTCCGTGCCGCTGCCGCTCATGCGGAAGGCGGTGGCGGACTTGGTGGCCTCGACGGCCTTGTCGGCGATCGCGTCGGCGGAGAGGCCCGCGAAGGGGTCGGCGGGCTTGTCGTCGCCCTTGCCACAGCCCGAGACGCCGGCGACGACGGCCAGGCAGATCGTCGCGGTGGCCCAGAGCTTCCGGTTGGCCCTCATGCGCGTACTCCTCAGCGTGTTCGATCCGCTTCGACGTGTTCGAAAGCGAATATTCACAGGTTTCCTTCACGCGGACCTTATGCGGTGCCGCCCAAGCAGTGACGACCCGGGGTGGACAAAGGATGCGCAACCGGGAACGTGACTCGCGTCACTCTCTCCCCTGACGACTCAGTCGACGACCTGTCGGCCCTCGGGCCGGGCGCTGCACGCGGCGCGGAACGAGCAGGTCGCGCAGTGTCCGCCGGTCGTCGGGGTGAAGCGCTCGTCGAGGACCCGGCCGGCGGCGGTGGCGAGCAGGTCGCCGATCCACTCGCCCTCCGGCGGCTGCTGGGCCTGCACCTTGGGCAGCGCGTCGCCGCCCTCCTTCTTGGGCGCGGCCTGGCGGAGCTGGACGAGTTCGGCGCCGCCGGGTTCGGGGCGGCGCCCGCCGAAGACCTCGTCGAGGGCCCCCTCGCGGACGGCGAGCTGGTAGACGGCGAGCTGCGGGTGGTGGGCGACCTCGTCCCGGGTGGGGGCGGCCTTGCCGGTCTTGAAGTCGACGACGTACGCGCGGCCCTCCTCGTCGGTCTCGACCCGGTCCATGGAGCCGCGGATGCGGACCTGGTACTCCCCCGCCTCCAGGGTGACGTCGAAGCCGTGCTCTGAGGCGGCCGGGGTGCGGCCGCCGCGGTCCATGACGTGCCAGCTCAGGAAGCGTTCCAGGGCCACGCGCGCGTGCCCCTTCTCCTGCTCGGACTTCCAGGGGGCGTCGAAGGCGAGCGCGTCCCACACGGTGTCGAGGCGGGCCATCAGGACGTCGAGGTCGGCGGGGGTGCGGCCGGAGGCGACCTCGTCGGCGAGGACGTGGACGACGTTGCCGAAGCCCTGCGCGGCGGAGGCCGGTTCGGCGGCCTTGACCTCGCGGCCCAGGAACCACTGGAGCGAGCAGGTGGCGGCCAGGTTCTCCAGGGCGCTCGGGGAGAGCGCCACGGGCCGGTCCCGGTCGCGGAGCGGCACGGCGGAGCGGGTGGGCTCGTGCAGCCCCCACCAGCGGTCCGGGTGGGCGGCCGGGACCATCGGTTGCCCGTCCTCGTCGGTGAGGGCGGCCAGTTCGGCGAGGCGGCGGGCGGCGGCGTCCCGGAGCGCGGGCGAGGCGTCCGGGTCGACGGTGGTGGAGCGCAGCTCGGCGACGAGCGCGGAGACGGCGAGCGGGCGGCGGGGCCGGCCCGGCACCTCCTTCGGTTCGGTGCCGAGCTCGGCGAGGAAGCGGGAGGGCTGGTCGCCGTCCTCGGCGGGGGCCTTCACGGCGGTGACGACGAGCCGGTCGCGGGCGCGGGTGGCGGCCACGTAGAAGAGGCGGCGCTCCTCGGCGAGGAGGGCGCCGGGGGTGAGGGGTTCGGCGAGGCCGTCGCGGCCGATGCGGTCGGCTTCGAGGAGGGAGCCGCGGCGGCGCAGGTCGGGCCACAGGCCCTCCTGGACGCCGGCGACGACGACGAGGCTCCACTCCAGGCCCTTGGAGCGGTGGGCGGTCATCAGCCGGACGGCGTCCGGGCGGGTGTGCCGGCGGGTGAGGGTGTCGGCGGCGATGTCCTGGGCGTCGAGCTCTTCGAGGAAGTTGAGCACGCCGCGGCCGCCGAGCCGTTCCTCGGCGCGGGCGGCGGTCTCGAAGAGGGCGCAGACGGCGTCGAGGTCCCGGTCGGCGTTGCGGCCGGCGGGGCCGCCGCGGAGGGCGGCGCGCTCCAGGCGGCCGGGCCAGGGCGTGCCGTTCCACAGCACCCACAGGGCCTCCTCGGCGGTGCCGGCGGCGGCGAGCAGCGCGCGGGCCTCCTGGAGGAGCCGGCCGAGGCGGAGGGCGCCGCGGGCGTACGCCGGGTCGTGCGCGGCGAGGCGCTCGGGCTCGGCGAGGGCGTGGGCGAGCAGCACGTCGGAGGGCGGCGGGACCTTGTCGCCCGCGGCGCGGGCCTCGTCGCGCAGGGCGCGGCCGAGGCGGCGGAGGTCGGCGGGGTCGATGCCGGCCAGCGGCGAGGCCAGCAGCTCCAGGGCGGTCCGGACGTCCAGCCAGGTCCCGGACGTGTCCGACGCGGGCCCGGCGGACGCGTCCGGCTCGGGCTCGGCGGGCGCGGGCTCGGACGCCGGTGCGGGGCCGTTGCCGGTCGCCTGGGCGACCGCCCTCAGGGCCAGCAGCAGGGGCGCGACGGCCGGTTCGTGGCGGAGGGGGGTGTCGGCGGCGTCCGTCTCCACGGGGACACCGGCCGAGGTGAGGGCTCGCCGGAGGGCGGGGAGGACGGCGGCGGCCCGGGTGAGGACGGCCATGGCGTGCCAGGGGACGCCGTCCTCCAGGTGGGCGCGGCGCAGCAGGTCGGCGATGTTCTCGGCCTCGGCGGAGGCGGTGGGGTAGGTGTACGCCTCGGCCCGGCCTCCGTCCCGTACCGGCGACAGCTCGCGGTGGGCGCGGACCGCGGCGGCGGGCAGGCGGCTCATCGGCATCCGCTGGGTGAGCCGGCGGGTGGCCGCGAGGAGCTCGCCGCCGGCCCGGCGGGAGGTGCCGAGGACGCGGACGGGGGCGCCGCCGAAGGCCGCGGGGAAGTCGAGGATGCCGTTCACGTCGGCGCCGCGGAAGGCGTAGATCGACTGGTCGGGGTCGCCGAAGGCGACGACCGTGTTGCGGCCGCCGCCGGTGAGCGCGGTGAGGAGCCGGACCTGGGCGGGGTCGGTGTCCTGGTACTCGTCGACGTAGACGGCGTCGTACGCGGGGAGGGTGACGTCCTCGGCGAGCAGGACGGCCCGGTGCACCAGCTCGGTGTAGTCGAGGACGCCCTGGAGGTCGAGGACGTCGAGGTACTCGGCGAGGAAGCCGGCGGCGGCCTTCCAGTCGGGGCGGCCGACGCGTTCGGCGAAGCGGCGGAGCGCGTCGGGGCCGAGGCCCAGCTCGCGGGAGCGGGCGAGGACGGCGCGGACCTCGTCGGCGAAGCCGCGGGTGGTGAGGCAGGCGCGGAGTTCGTCGGGCCAGCGGACGCCGCCGAGGCCGGTCCGTTCGAGGTCGATCTGGCCGGCGAGGAGTTCGCGGACGGCGAGGTCCTGCTCGGGGCCGGAGAGCAGCCGGAGCGGTTCGGCGAAGAGCTCGGCGTCCTGGTGGGCCCGGATGAGGGCGTAGCAGTAGGAGTGGAAGGTGGTGGCCTGCGGCGGGCGGCGGCCGCCGAGCCGGGTGGCCATCCGGTCGCGGAGTTCGACGGCGGCCTTGCGGCTGAAGGTGAGGACGAGGATCCGCTCGGGGTCGGTGCCGCGTTCCATGCGGGCCGCGACGGCCTCGACCAGCGTGGTCGTCTTGCCGGTGCCGGGTCCGGCGAGGACCAGGAGCGGTCCCCCGTCGTGCTCAACCACCGCCCGCTGCGCTGCGTCCAGCTGAGGGGGATCCACCGGGGCCGGGGCCGTGCGCACCAGCCGGTACGCGCCGGGGGTCCGCGGCCGTCCCGCACCCGGGTACGGCTGTCCCTGGTGCGGCGGCGTTGGCCGGGTGGTGGAGGAGGAGCTCACGTGGTTGGCCGGTCCTGGTCGGTGGTGATGTGGTGCGGGCGGTGCCGGTGACGACGAGGGTGCGGGAAGGGGTACGGAGCCGGGCACGCGTACGCGCGCGTGCCGGGGCCCGTACATCTGTCCACACCCCTGCCCGATCCGCCGAATCCGTCGGATCGGTGGAAGCCGTCGGACCGGTCGCCGCGGGCGGCGTGCCCGTCGACGTTACGCGAAACCGGGCGGTCGCGGGCCCGGGTCTCCAGGACCGGACGGCCGGGGTCCCCGGCGCCACCAGGGCGGCACGCGCGGGTGTGAGATCCCGCACGCGCGCGTGGCGCCGTTCCCGGCGCGGGTCATTCCGCTTCGGTGCCGTCCCATCGGGCCCGGCGCATGTCGATCCTCGGGACGTGGTCCCCGGCGGCCGGGCCGCGCTCGCGCAGCGGGGTGCCCTCGTCGCGGTAGTGGCCGAGGGCCCGCAGCTCGTGCCCGGGGAGCAGGGCGCCGTCCGCCCGGACGACCCGCCACCACGGGGCGGAGCCGCCGTAGAGGGCCATCACGCGGCCCACCTGGCGGGGGCCGCCCTCGCCGAGCCATTCGGCGACGTCTCCGTAGGTCATCACCCGCCCCGGCGGGATCCGGTCGGCGACGTCGAGCACCGCCTCCGCGTACGGGGGCAGCTCGCCCGCCGGTCCGGAGCCGTCCGCTCCGCTCGCTCCGGTCTGTCCCACGGGTCCCTCCAGCCTCATCCGCCCCATCCTGCCTCACCCCACCGACATGGCCCTGATGCCTCCGCCGGGCGGCTCTTCGTGCCACCATCGTCCGGGCGGTGACTGGTGATACGAGATCAACAGCGTCAGACGCAGGCAGAACCGACGGATGTACACGCAGAGACGGACATGGTGATGGGTCAGGACACTCAGCCTCCCGGTGAGGCTCGGCCCGACATGCCCGAGCGGGTCTCCGGCGACGAGCCGCTGCTCGCCGCCCGTGTCCACCGGCCCTCCGACCTGATGCGCCTCCTGGCCGGTGTGCTGGCCATCGCCGTCGTCCTCGCCATCGCCGCGTTCGCCCACGGCACCACCTCCGGCCTGGAGCAGGACATCAACAAGGGCGCGGTCGGCGCCCCCGACGTCTTCGTCAAGATCGCCGGGCTGGTCTCGTCGATCGCGATCCTGGTCCTGCCGGTGGCGTTCGCCATCGAGCGGCTGGTGAAACGGGACGGGCTGCGGATCGCCGACGGCGTGCTCGCCGCCGTGCTCGCGCACGGCGTCACGCTGGCGATCGACCTGTGGGTGGCGAAGGCCGCGCCGGACACCATCCAGGACGCGCTGACCCAGGCGGCGAGCGGCGGCGGGCTGACCGACCCGGTGCACAACTATCTCGCGCCGGTGATCGCGTACATGACGGCCGTCGGCATGGCCCGCAGACCGCGCTGGCGGTTCTCGCTCTGGGCGGTGCTGCTGCTCGACGCCTTCACCATGCTGGTGGCCGGCTACACCACCGCCTTCTCGATCATCCTCACCGTGCTGATCGGCTGGACCGTGGCGTACGGCACGCTGTACGCGGTCGGCTCCCCGAACGTGCGGCCGACCGGCCAGACCCTCCTCGCCGGCCTGCGCCGGGTCGGCTTCCGGCCGGTGACGGCGCTGCGCGCGGAGGAGGTGCCGGAGACCGCGGAGAGCGGGGACCGGGGCCGCCGGTACATCGTGACCCTGGAGGACGGGCCGCCGCTGGACGTCACCGTCGTCGACCGGGAGCAGCAGGCGCACGGCTTCTTCTACCGGCTGTGGCGGCGGATCACCCTGCGGACGGTGACCACCCGCCGCTCGATCGTCCCGCTCCGGCAGGCGCTGGAGCAGGAGGCGCTGCTCGCGTACGCGGCGATCGCGGCGGGGGCGA
Organism: Streptomyces sp. NPDC058955; assembly: GCF_042741435.1. Lineage (NCBI taxonomy): Bacteria > Bacillati > Actinomycetota > Actinomycetes > Kitasatosporales > Streptomycetaceae > Streptomyces > Streptomyces sp. NPDC058955. Next base: position 53,561 of record NZ_JBHYKM010000030.1, read on the forward strand.
ACGCGCCCAAGCTGATCGCCACCTCGGAGCTGGGGCCGGACGCGGTGATGCTCGTGTACGAGCACATCGGCGGGCGGAGCCTGGACTCGCTGGACGACGACGAGATCACCGACGAGCTGGTGCGGAGCGCGTGGCGGCAGGTGAAGGCGCTCCAGTCGCGGCGGATCGCGCACCGCAGGCTGTCGGGTGACGCGATCCTGGTGGATCGTTCCGGCAGGGTCTTCCTGACGGATCTGCGCGGCGGCGAGATCGCGGCCGGCGATCTGGTGCTGCGGATGGACATCGCCCAGTTCCTCACCACCCTGGGCCTGCGGGTCGGGGCGGAGCGGGCGGTGGCGTCGGCCGTGGAGGTGCTGGGCCCGGACGCGGTGGCGGACTGTCTGCCGCTGCTCCAGCCGATCGCGCTGAGCCGGTCGACCCGCGCGACCCTGCGGAGGCTGGCGCGGGAGCGCTCGCAGCGGGAGCGGGAGGCGGTCCTGGCGGCCTCCGAGGCGGCGAAGAAGGAGCGGGAGCACGCCAAGGCGGCCGCCCACGCGGGGCTTCCGGCGCCGGGCACCGACCCGAAGGCCGAGAAGGCCGAGAAGCGGGCGGACAAGAAGGCGGAGAAGCGGGCGCTCGACGAGGCCCTGGACGAGGCCCGCGAGGAGGACCTGCTCGCGCAGATCCGCCGGCAGGTGCTGCTGATCCGGCCGCAGGCGCCGGTGGAGCCGGTCCGGCTGGAGCGGATCAAGCCGCGGACGCTGATCTCGCTGATCGCGGGCGCGGTCGCCGCGTACTTCCTGCTGTCGCAGATCGCCCGCACCCCGCTGTCCACGGTGAGCGAGGCCGACTGGCGGTGGGTGGCCGTCGCCGTGCTGTGCTCCGCGGTCAGCTATGTGGCGGCGGCGATGAGCCTGCTCGGCTTCGTGCCGGAGCGGGTCGGCTTCTGGCGGACGGTGGTGGCGCAGGTCGCCGGCTCGTTCGTGAAGATCGTCGCCCCGGCGGCGGTCGGCGGCGTCGCCCTCAACACCCGCTTCCTCCAGCGGGCGGGGGTGCGCCCGGGGCTCGCGGTGGCGAGCGTCGGCGCCTCGCAGCTCTTCGGGCTCGGGGCGCACATCCTGCTGCTGCTCCTCTTCGGTTATCTGACGGGGACGGAGAAGTCGCAGTCGTTCACGCCGTCGAGGACGGTCATCGCGGGCCTGCTGACGGTCGCGGTGCTGGTCCTGGTGATGACGGCGATCCCGTTCATGCGGAAGTTCGTCTCGACCCGGCTGCGCTCGCTCTTCGCGGGCGTGGTGCCGCGCATGCTGGACGTGCTCCAGCGGCCGATGAAGCTGGTCACGGGCATCGGCGGGATGCTGCTGCTGACCGGTGTCTTCGTGCTCTGCCTGGACGCGTCGATCCGCGCCTTCGGGCACGGGAACGTGCCGATCAGCTTCGCGGGCGTGGCCGTCGTCTTCCTGGCGGGCAACGCGCTCGGTTCGGCGGCCCCGACGCCCGGCGGCGTCGGCGCGGTCGAGGGCGCGCTGATCGGCGGCCTCGTCACGGTGGGGAACCTGCCCATCGACGTCGCCACCCCGGCGGTCCTCCTCTACCGTCTGCTGACCCTGTGGATCCCGGTCCTGCCGGGCTGGATCTGCTTCAACTGGCTCACCAAGCGGGGGGCCCTGTAGTCCCCGGTCGGCCGTAACCGCCCACTGGGAAGAGGACCGGTCCGAAGGCGAGGGTCGCGCTTCCGGGGAGCGGGGCGGGGCGTCGGGGTCGTGCGGCGGGCCGAGGGGTGCGGGAGGCGCGTCGGAGCCGTACCCCCGCTCGGTGGGGCACCCACGCCGCCGAAGCGGCCCCCGCCCGCCTCGACACCCTCCGCGGCCCGGCCCGGCTCCCGGGAACACCCGCTTGGGGGTGCGTCACGGGCGCTCGCGGGCGGGGCGCCGGAGCATGGGGGCATGCCGATCTCCGCCGCCCAGCGCGCCGCCGCCCTCCTCACCGCCTCCGCCGTCCTCTGGCTGACCGGCTGCTCGGACGACTCCGGCGACGGGACCCCCGCGGCCTCCCGCCCCACCGGCACCGGCGGCCTCTCGGCGCTGACGGAGCAGCAGCTGGAGTGGGACACCTGCCCGCCCCCGTCCCCGGCGGAGGGCGGCGGCTCGGCACCGACGCCGCTGCCGGACGGCACGAAGTGGGAGTGCGCCTTCCTGCGGACGCCCCTCGACTGGTCGCAGCCGGAGGGCGAGACCATCGAGCTGGCCCTGATCCGCGCCCGGGCCAGGGACAACGCCCGCCGCATCGGCTCCCTGGTCTTCAACTTCGGCGGCCCGGGCGGTTCCGGCGTCACCGGCCTGCCCGGCTTCGCCACCGACTACGAGTCCCTCCGCACCCGCTACGACCTGGTCTCCTTCGACCCGCGCGGGGTGGGCCGGAGCGAGCCGGTGGAGTGCGCCACCGACAAGGAGCTGGACGCCTACTACGCGCTGGACTTCACGCCGGACGACCTGGCCGAGGAGCGGACGCTGTCCGACGCGCAGAAGACGTACGCGGCGGGCTGCGAGAAGGACGCCGGCCCGGTCCTCCCGCACGTCGGCACGGAGAGCGCCGCCCGCGACATGGACCTGCTGCGCCAGACCCTCGGCGACGACAAGCTGCACTACTTCGGCATCTCGTACGGCACGGAGCTCGGCGGCGTCTACGCCCACCTCTTCCCCGAGCGGGTGGGCCGGGCGGTGTTCGACGCGGTGGTGGACCCGGAGGCGGGCGTCGAGGAGGGCGCGCTGGGCCAGGCGAAGGGCTTCCAGCTGGCGCTGGACAACTTCGCGCAGGACTGCGTGGACCGGGGCGACGAGTGCGCCCTCCCGGGCGCGACCGTCGCCGAGGTCGAGGAGGGCGTCACCGACCTCCTCGCCGCCCTCGACGAGAAGCCGATCCCCGGCATCGGCAGCCGGAAGCTGACACAGACCCAGGCGACCAACGGCATCGCCCAGTCGCTGTACTCGAAGGAGTTCTGGCCCTACCTGGAGCAGGGCCTGGAGGCCGCGGACGGCGGCGACGGCGCCCTGCTGCTCGCCCTCTCGGACTCCATGAACGGGCGTGGCGAGAACGGGAGTTACAGCAACATCCAGGCCGCCAACGCCGCCATCAACTGCGTGGACTTCGAGGAGCGCTACACCCTCGGCCAGGCCAAGGAGCGGCTGCCGCAGTTCCGTGAGGCGTCGCCGGTCTTCGGCGACTTCATGGGCTGGGCGCTGTCGAGCTGTTCGCAGTGGCCGGTGCCCGGCGCCTGGGACCACCCGGACGTGTCGGCGCCCGGCGCGGCGCCGATCCTGGTGGTCGGCAACACCGGTGACCCGGCGACCCCGTACGAGGGCGCCCGCGCGATGGTGCAGGCGCTCGGCAAGGGCGTCGGCGTGGAGCTGACGTACGAGGGCGAGGGCCACGGCGCCTACAACGGCGGCAGCGCCTGCGTGAAGAAGGCCGTCGACGGCTACCTCCTGGACGGCAAGGTCCCCGCCACGGGCACCGTCTGCAAGTAGCCGCACCCGAGCCCCCTAGGATGACGGGCCAGTCTCGATCCCGGGGGGTTTCCCATGTCCATACGCCGGCGTCTGACGGTCCTCGCCCTCGGCGGAGTGCTGGTGACCGGCTGTACGAGCACGGGCTCCCCGTCCTCGGCCCCGTCCCCGGCCGGCCCCGCGTCCACCGGAACCTCCAGCTCCGCCCCCTCCACGGACGCCAAGCCCTCCCCTCCTTCCGGTCTCCCCGCCTCCCTCACCGGCCAGCGGCCGGACTGGGAGCGCTGCGACGACTTCGGCGGCGACTGGCGCTGCGCCACCGTGAACGTGCCGCTGGACCACGCGAAGCCGTCGGGCGCCACGCTCCCCGTCGCCCTGATACGCAAGGAGGCGACCGACCCGAAGCGGCGGATCGGTTCGCTGCTCTTCAACTTCGGCGGGCCCGGCGGCTCCGGGGTGGACATCCTGCCGGAGCTCTCCGGGGAGTACGAGGAGCTGGGCGAGCGGTACGACCTCGTGGGCTTCGACCCGCGCGGGGTGAGCCGCAGCGCCGGCGTCGTCTGCCGCACCGACGCCGAGCAGGCGGCGGCCGAGACCCGCGTCGACTCCACCCCGGACACGCCCGCCGAGGAGGCCGCCTTCCTGAAGGACGCGGCGGACTTCGGCGCCGGCTGCGCCCGCCGCTCCGGCAAGGTGATCCCGTACACCACCACCACGGCCACCGCCCGCGACCTGGACCTGATCCGGCACGTCCTCGGCGACGCCAGGCTGCACTACTTCGGCATCTCGTACGGCACCCAGCTCGGCGGCACCTACGCCCACCTCTTCCCCGGGAACGTGGGCCGGCTGGTCCTGGACGCGGTCGTCGACCCGACCGCCGACAGCGCGGGCCACGCCCGGCACCAGACGATCGGCTTCCAGCGGGCCCTGGACAACTACGCGAGGAGCACCGGCCGGACCCCGGCGGCCACCGGCGCGCGGATCACCACGCTGCTCGCATCCCTCGACCGGCGGCCCCTGGAGGTCGGCGACCGCCTGCTCACCGAGGGCCTGGCGGTCACCGGCGTCGCGGTCACCCTCTACTCCGAGCAGAGCTGGCCGCTGCTCACCCGGGCGCTGAGGGCGGCCGAGTCCGGCGACGGCGGCCCGCTGCTGGAGCTGGCGGACTCCTACAACGACCGGGACAGCCAGGGGCGTTACTCCACCCAGTCGCACTCCCAGCGGGCGATCTCCTGCGCCGACTCCAGCGAGCGTCCGACCGCCGCGCAGGCGAAGGCGCTGCTGCCGGAGTTCCGCCGCCTCTCCCCCGTCTTCGGCGCCTTCCTCGCCTGGGACACGGCCGGCTGGTGCGCCGCATGGCCGGTGAAGGGCGAGGCGAAGACCCCGGCGGCGTCCGCGCCGGGCGCGGCCCCGATCCTGGTCGTGGGCACGACCGGCGACCCGGCGACCCCGTACGAGGGCGCCGAGCGGATGGCGAAGGAGCTGGGCGAGGGCGTCGGCGTGCTGGTCACCAACAAGGGCGAGGGGCACGGCGCGTACGGCACCTCGGAGTGCGTGACGGAGACGGTCGACGCCTACCTGCTCGACGGGAAGGTGCCCGCGTACGGCACGACCTGCGGGTAGCGCGGACGCGCGAAGGCCCCGGACCGACACGCGGTCCGGGGCCTTCGTCACGGTCGACTAGTAGACCGGCTTCTCGGGCTCGATCTGGTGGACCCAGCCGATCACGCCGCCGCCGACGTGCACCGCGTCCGCGAAGCCCGCGGACTTGAGCACGGCGAGGACTTCCGCACTGCGGACACCCGTCTTGCAGTGCAGGACGATCTTCTTGTCCTGCGGGAGGTCCTGGAGGGCGTTGCCCATCAGGAACTCGTTCTTCGGGATCAGGCGGGCGCCGGGGATCGAGACGATCTCGTACTCGTTCGGCTCGCGGACGTCGATGATGTCGATGTTCTCGCCGTCGTCGATCATCTCCTTGAGCTGCTTCGGAGTGATCGTGGAGCCGAGCGCCGCCTCCTGGGCCTCCTCGGACACGACGCCGCAGAAGGCCTCGTAGTCGATGAGCTCGGTGACGGTCGGGTTCTCGCCGCAGACCGCGCAGTTGGGGTCCTTGCGGACCTTCACCTGGCGGTACTGCATCTCCAGGGCGTCGTAGATCATCAGGCGGCCGACGAGCGGCTCGCCGATGCCCGCGAGGAGCTTGATGGCCTCGTTGACCTGGATGGAGCCGATGGACGCGCAGAGCACGCCCAGGACGCCGCCCTCGGCGCAGGACGGGACCATGCCCGGCGGCGGGGGCTCCGGGTAGAGGCAGCGGTAGCAGGGACCGTGCTCGGACCAGAAGACGGACGCCTGGCCGTCGAACCGGTAGATCGAGCCCCAGACGTACGGCTTGTTCAGCAGCACGCAGGCGTCGTTCACCAGGTAGCGGGTGGCGAAGTTGTCGGTGCCGTCGACGATCAGGTCGTACTGGCTGAAGATGTCCATCACGTTGTCGGCTTCCAGCCGCTCCTCGTGCAGGACCACGTTCACGTACGGGTTGATGCCGAGCACGCTGTCGCGCGCCGACTCGGCCTTGGAGCGGCCGATGTCGGCCTGGCTGTGGATGATCTGGCGCTGGAGGTTCGACTCGTCGACCTCGTCGAACTCCACGATGCCGAGGGTGCCGACACCGGCCGCGGCCAGGTACATGAGCGCCGGCGACCCGAGGCCGCCGGCGCCGACGGCCAGCACCTTCGCGTTCTTCAGCCGCTTCTGCCCGTCCATCCCCACATCGGGGATGATCAGGTGGCGGGAGTACCTGCGGACCTCGTCTACGGTGAGCTCGGCGGCCGGCTCGACCAGGGGTGGCAGCGACACGGGGACTCCGGTGGTCGGTATGTCAGTACGGTTGTTCTCCCCGTAACACTGCCACGCCCCTTCTCATTCCGAGACACCCGGTCCGATCCGCGAGACGATTTCGTCCCAGTAGCCGGGCAGCGAGTGAAATGGCGCGTTCTGTCCCGGCGCTCCGCCGGGCCCTCCGCTGCGGTCGGTGAAGAAGATCGTGCCGGCGCCCTGCCAGCGGGCGATCCGCAGCGCCTCGTCGAGATGGGTGCGCGGCACCCCGTGGACGAAGTGGGCGAACTTCCCCTCCGGGTACTCGGCCGTCCACTCCGCCACCTGCGACCAGCGGTACTCCGCCCAGGCGCCGGAGAAGGTCACCAGCTGGTCCGCCGCCTCCGCGTAGCCGGGGTACGGGTGGCTGCCGTGGCCGAGGACGAGGTGGGCGTCGCCGCCGAGGAGCGCCGAGAGGGTGGTGGTGACCCTTCTCACCCCGGGCAGGTCCGCCCGGTCGGTGGGACAGCGGTCCAGATAGAAGCCGCCGACCCGGTACCAGTCGAGGTAGCGCTGCGCCTGCGAGACCAACTCGCCGAAGGGGCGGGAGCCGTGCGCCAGGTCCAGGTGCCCGAGCACCCTCCCGCCCGTCTCCCGACCACCGCCCCCGAACGACGCGCGATGCGCGGCCTCCTCGAATGCGTGCCGCAGCCGCCCGGCGGTCTCCAGGCAGTGCGGGTCGGGGCGGCTGCCGGGGCCGTCGGCGACGTTGAGCACCGCCCAGTGCACCGGGGTCCCGGGGCGGGTCAGTTCGGCCCATTCGACCGGGGCGAGCAGCGGGTGGGCGTAGCCGGGAGCGCCCACCCCGAGCGCCCGGACCCTCCCGGTGGCGGTCAGATGCGACACGCCGCCTCCATCCAGATGTCGGCGAGCGACTCCTCCAGGTTGATCCGGGGGCGCCAGCCGAGCCGGTCGCGGGCGGTGCGGACGTCGGCCTGCTGCCAGGGCCCGCAGCCGTCGGGGTACGGGAAGGGGGCGGAGGCCAGCTGTTCGGCGATGGTCGCCTCGGTGCGCGGGGCGCCGATGACGGGCCGCTGCGGGATGCCGTGCGGGGCGTCCACCTCGTGGAGGTTGCCCGCGTAGCCGGCGACCCGGGCGAGGACGGCGGCGGCGTCCCGGAGCCGGACGGCCCGTCCCGTGCCGATGTTGACGACGCCCTGGGCGGCGGAGAGGGATGCGGCGTGCACGGCGCGGGCCACGTCCCGGACGTCCACGAAGTCCCGCTGCACGCCGAGGCCGCTGAGCTTGAGCTCGCCGTCCCCGGCCTGCATGGCGCGGCGCATCGCCTCGGCGAGCCGGCCGAGCGGGGAGCCGGCCGGGGTGCCGGGACCGACCGGCGAGAAGACGCGGAGCACGACGGCGTCGAGGCCGGAGCCGAGGACGAGCTCGGTGGCGGCCAGCTTGGAGACGCCGTACGGACCTCCCGGGCGCGGCACGGCGTCCTCGGCGGTGGAGGAGCCGGGCTGGCTGGGCCCGTACTCGGAGGCGCAGCCGACCTGGACGAGCCGGGCGCCGCAGCCGCTGCGGCGCAGGGCCTCGCAGACGGTGGCGACGGCGACGGTGTTGTGCCGGGTCAGGTCGCGGGCGCCGCCCCGGGTGGCGCCCGCGCAGTTGACGACCACGCCGGGGTGGACGGCGTCCAGGAAGCGGGTGAGCGCGCCGGGGCTGCCGGTGGCGAGGTCGAAGCGGACGTCGGCGTCGTCGCCGCGGCCGAGGGCGGTGAGGTGGACCGCCGGGTCGGCGAGCAGCCGGTCGGCGACGAAGCGGCCGATGAAGCCGTTGGCTCCGAGCAGTAGCACCCTCATCGTGCGGCCCCTTCGTGCCGACCGGCCGGTGCTGGGGAGAGAGGGGTCATGGTCTTGGTTCTCCTTGCGGGTGATGAGAGAGGGGGGCGGTGCGCCCGCGGCGTCGGCTCCGCGGGAGCCCGGGGTCAGGGGGTGGTGTGGGCCGAGGCCCGGGCGAGGGCGCCGGTCGCGTGGGCCAGCAGGCCGAGCGCTGCGGCGCCGCAGACGAGAGCGGGGAGGGCTCCGGGTCCCCAGGCGCCGACGAGGGTCCGTACGGGGACGGCGAGCGCGTCGAAGCCGGGGAGCGGGAGCCGGGCGGCCAGCACGCTCGCGAGGCCGAGGGCTTCGGCGGCGCAGACGGCGGCGAGGGCGGCGGCGGCGGTCTCGGGGTGTCCGTGGACGGTGAGCAGCCGGGCGAGGAGGAGCAGGACGCCGAGGGCGAGGACGCCGGCGGTGAGGCCGGTGAGCGCCAGCAGGGCGGTGAGGGCGGCGAGGTGGAGGAGGACGGCGGCGAGCAGCCACGCGCGCGTGGCGGCGGCGAAGTCGGCGAGGCCGCGGCTGTCGGCGATCCGCCGGCGGGCCCGGCCAGCGAAGATGTGGGCGCACCAGGCGGCGGGCGCGACGGCGAGCGCGAGGCCGAGCAGCGGCGCGGGGGCGAGGCTCCAGGCGCCGTCGGGTCCGCCGCCGAGCACCTGCTCCAGGAGGCCGTCGCCGGCGACGGCGTACGCGAGGAGCCACAGGGTCCAGAGCCGGGCGGCGGGCGCGGGGGCGGCGGCGCGCAGGGGTCCGCGCCGGACGGCGAGGACGAGCGCGCCGGCGAGCGCGAGCGCCCCGGCGGTCGCGGCGGCGACCCTGGCGGCCCCGTCGAGGTGGAGCAGGGCGGGCACCAGGAGCGCGGCGGCGGCGCCGGGGGCGAGCGCGGCGAGCGCCCACGGGGTGCGGGGCTCGGGGGCGTCGTCGGCGGGCGCGGGCTCCAGGTGGCCCCGGGGCACGCGCGCGTACAGCTCCTCGGCGAGCGAGAAGACGTCCCGGTGCCGGTAGCGGGCGGCGGTCCGGTCGGTGAAGCCCTGCGCTTCGAGCCCGGCGGCGATCTCCAGCGGGTCGACGGCGCGGGCGCACAGCTCCCGGTGCCGGTGCATGAGCACCTTGACGGGGTCCCCGGCGGTGCGGCGCGCCTTCCCGGCGGGCGCGGGGGCGGACGCGGGGGCGGGCGGCTCCCCCCAGGCGGCCCCGGGCCCGGGCGCGACGGCCCCTCCCGGGGCGGGGACGGGCTCGGGTACGGGGGTGGCGTCGGGTACGGGGGTGGCCTCGGGCGCGTCCTCCGCGCCACCCACCTCGGCCTCCGGCTCGGGTGCGTCCTCCAGCTCGGGTGCGTCCTCCAGCTCGGGTGCGTCCTCCGGCTCGGGTGCGTCCTCCGGCTCGGGTGCGTCCCCCGACTCCTCCTCCCCCACGCGCGCGTGGGGGGTCGGACGGGGCGGGCCGAAGGCGGAGAGGAGGTCGTCGAGGGCGGACGCGCCCGGGACGGGGTCCGGGGAGGCCGGCCGGGGGTCCGCGTGGAGGTCGAGGGTGGGGAGCGCGCCGGCGGGCCCCGCGGCTATGGCGGGGGGCGCGGGTTCCGCGTCCACCGCGGGGGCGCCGAGGAGGGCCTCGGAGCGGGCGTCCCAGGCTCCGGGGCTCGTCGGGGCGGCGGGGCCGCGCATGGGGGTGCCTCCTTCAGGCATCGGGGGCTCCTGTGCCCGCGGCGACGGCCTTCGGCGCCCAGCTGCCGGGGAGGTGCGCCTCGGCGGGGTGGGCGAAGGGCACGTCGGACCCGGCACGGTGGCGTACCGGCGCGTGGGAGAGGAGTTCCAGGTAGATGCCGCGGAACGCGGCGAGGTTCTGCTCGACGGTGAAGAGTTCGAGCGCGCGGGCGCGGGCGGCCGCACCGAGCCGGTACCGGCGCTCGGGGTCGCCCAGCAGCGCGAGGCAGGCGTCGGCGAGCGCCCGGGGGTTGCGCGGGGGCACCACGAGCCCGGTGCCGCCGATGATCTCGACGACCGCGCCGACGTCGGTGGAGACGGTGGCACGCGCGCAGAACATGGCTTCGACGAGGCTGACGGGGAAGCCCTCGACGGTGCTGGAGAGGACGACGACGGCGGCGGAGGCGTAGACGTCCTCCAGGGTGGGGGCCTCGGGGCCGCCGAGCTCCTCGAAGGAGACCGGGTTCTCGCCGACGGCGTGGGCGCCGGCGGCCTCGTCGGGGAAGAGCTGGGCGGCGAGCGCGGCGCACTGGGCGAGGTAGGCGCAGTGGTCGGTGCCGGGTTCGGCCTCGCCGCCGTCGGCGGGGACGGAGACGATCCGCAGCCGGGTGCCGGGGCGGCGGGCGCGGAGTTCGGCGAAGGCGTGGAGGAGGGCGACGAGGTCCTTGGCGGGTTCGACCCGGCCGATCCACACGAGGGTGCCGGGCTCGCCGCTCTCCTCGTCCTCGCCGACCTCGGCGAAGCGTGCGGCGGGCATGCCGGGGTGGACGGTCCGGACCCGGTCCCGGTCGGCTCCGAGCTTCTCCTGCCAGCGGCGGGCGTGGGCGTTGCCGGGGGTGAGGAGGTCGGCCCGGCGGTACGTCTCGCCGGCGAGGCGGCCGTGGAGGGAGGCGAGCAGGGTGCGCAGCGCGGTGGAGCGGTCGCCGGCCCCCGCGTCGAGGTAGTGGGAGCGCAGGCCGACGCCGTACTCGGTGACGAGGAGCGGGGTGCCGAAGAAGCGTTTGGCCAGCAGGCCGGGGAGGGCGACGGACCCGCCGGCGGTGGCGTGGCAGAGGTCGGCGGCGCCGAGGGCGGTCTCGTCGTACCAGTCGAGGGAGAGGGGGCGCAGGACCCGCTCCAGGTGGTCGGCGAAGGCGAGGTGGTCGTGGAGTCCGGCCGCGGCGGCGGCGCGGCGGGCGCCGGGGGCGCGGCAGGCGGCCTCCAGGAGGCGGACGGCATCGTCGGAGCGGAGCGCGGCGGGCAGTCCGCCGCTGTCGCGGGCGAGGTCGGCGAGGGCGCCGAGGCCGGTGGCGAAGGCGTCGGCGGGGTCCTCGTCGCCGGGGTGCGCGGGGTCCGTCCCGGCGGTGAGTCCGGTGGCGAGGGCGTGGAAGCCCTCGGCGAAGCGGCGGCGGTCGCGGCGGCCGTAGGCGCGGCGGCCGGCACGCTCGGGCGGGCCGGCCGGGAGGGCGCCTTCGCCGGTGGCGGGGACGGGCCGGGTGTGGGGGGGCAGCGGGGTGGCGGGGAGCGGGCCGCCGACGGCGTACAGGTCGAACTCGTGGGGGGCGAGGCCGCGGACCAGCCGCTGCCACCACGCGCCGGTGTCACCGGTCACGCACGGGCTGCCACCCTCCGTGAGCAGTCCGATCCGCACGAGCACACACCCCCGGTCTCCCTTGACGGCGCCCACCGGTCCCGTCGGTGGCGCGCGCTGCCGTCCCTCGGCGGGAATCCCGCAGCGGGAAGAACGTAAGCGCAGGGACCGGTGGCGCGACGGACGGTTGTCCATCGCACCACCGGAAGGGGTGAATGCACGTAACTTTCCCAGGCCGGTCGCGTTCGGTCGCGGTACGCGCCGGCGGGGTCACGGAGCGTCAGGTTCCCGGGGTGCGCGACCCCCGGAGCGGGGGCCCGCCGGGGGTCAACTACCCGGGTGCACCCAGGGGTTGGGGCGGCAGGCGATGCCGTCGATCTCCAGGGACTTCGTCTGCTGCTGCATCACCGGCGCCAGCGCGCCCGGCGTGCGGCACGACACGTGGTTGCGGCCGAGCCGGTGTCCGACCTCGTGGTTGATGAGCATCTGGCGGTAGGCGAGCATCGCCTTCGGGCCGAAGGTCTCGGAGCCCTGCGCCCAGCGGAAGGCGTTGATCATCACGCGCTCGGTGGAGGCGGAGTCGCAGGAGACATTGTCGACGGTGGTGTCGAGGCCGGACTTGGCGCACCACGCGCCGGTGGTGCCGGGGCTCGCGAGGGTGATGACGAAGTCGGGCTCCCCGCTGGAGATCCGCTCGAAGGTCATGGCGCCCCGACCGGCCCAGCTGCGCTTGTCGTTGAGCGTCTGCTGGACGGCGCGGGCGAAGAGCTTGGCGTCGAGGCCGAGGCCCTTCTCGACGTCCACCCGGTAGCGGTACTTCTGGCCCGTGCCGGGCGCCTTGTCGAGCCCGGGCACCGCCTCGAAGTCGCCGGAGCCGGCCAGCTTCGGGTCGATCGGGAACTGGCGGGTCATCAACTGCTCGTACGTGGGCGCCGGTTGCCGGGTCGCGGGGGCCGGGCTCGACGGGGTGGGCCGCGCCACGGAGCGGGAGGCGGAGTCCTCGGAGGCGCGTTCGGCGGGCTTCTGCGCGGCGCGCACGGCCGGGGCGTCGTCCTCCCGGTCGGCGACCTGCCCGGCGACGACGATCGCGAGGCAGGTGGTGACGGCGGCGGCCGCGATCCCGGTGAGCGCCCGGCCCTTGCCGCCCCTGCCGGGCGCGTCGGCCCCGTCGGCGTCCCCGGCCACGGGCGCGTCCGGCCCGGCGGGCGGAGCGGCGGCGGCCCGGCGGGGACCGGGAATCAGCGGCGCGGCGCCGGTGGCGGGCCCGTACCGCTCGGGCGCCGGGAGCCCGGCCTCCTCGTGCGCGGGATGCCCCCCGCGCACCGGGATGCCGTGCGCGGGCGTGTGCGGAACACCGTGCGCGGGCGTGTCGTACGGGCTGCCGCCGTAGGCGGGGGTGCCGTGGGCCGGCGTCCCGTGAGCGGGGGTGCCGTGGGCCGGAGTCCCGTGTCGCGGAGCCCCCGGCGCGGGGGTGCCGTACCCCGGGGTGCCGTGCGCGGGCGTGCCCTGGCGCGGGGCTCCCTGCGCGGGGGTCCCTCGGCGCGGGGCTCCCTGCGCGGGAGCGCCGTACCCCTGGGAGCCGTGCCCGGGGGTGCCGTGCGCCGGGGTCCCGTACGCGGGCGTGCCGTGCGTCGGGGTCCCGTACGCGGGAGCCGCCTGGGCGCCCGGCCCCGGCGTCCCGTGGGCCGGGGTCCCGTGGCCGTGGAAGGTGCCGTGGCCGCGGGTGGTGCCGCGCTCGTCCGGGCCGTCGGGGGCGCGGCGGCGCCGGCCCGTGCCCGCGCCGCCGTCCACGACGGGCGTGCGCCCGGTGTCGGCCGCCGGAGCGCGCGTCGCGCCCGTCATCGGCGCGCGCGTGCCGTCCGCCACCGGCGTGCGTCCGGTATCGCCCGCCGAGGGCGCAGGGCCCTTGCGACTATGTCGTCCCACCCCGGGTTCAGCTCCCGTCGTGCCGCGCGTCGTGGTCCGCGATCAGTTCCCGCGCGGCCGCGGCGACCGTCTCGGGGTACTCCATCATCGCCACGTGACCGGCGTCGGGCAGGCTCAGCAGCCGCGAGCCCCGGAAGGCCGCGGCGGCCCTGCGGGCCATCCGGTACGAGACGAGCCGGTCACGGCCGCCGTAGATCAGCAGGGTCGGCGCGAGCACCCGCTCCGCCTGCCGCCACAGGCCGTGCTGGCCGCCGAGCGTATAGGCGTCGACGATTCCGCGCGAGGACCTGGCCATGGCGTCCCAGAAATAAGGGAGTTCCAGCCGGCGCTCCATCTCCTCGACGGCGTGCCGGAGCCCCTCCTCGGTGACCCGGCCGGGGTCCCCGTAGCAGAGCGAGAGGACGCCCCGGACCCGCTGCTCGGCGGTCCAGTCGCGGGAGAGGCGGGCGAAGAGCCCGGCGACGCCGGGCACGGCGAGCAGCGCCGTCGGCCAGGCGGTGCGCTGGGCGCGCAGCTCGGGCAGGGCCGGCGAGACGAGGGTCAGGGTGCGGACCAGGTCGGGCCGGACGGCGGCGACCCGGGTGGCGACGGCGCCGCCCATCGAGTTGCCGAAGAGGTGGACCGGGCCCCGGTCGGAGGCGTCGAGCAGCCGGATGACGGCCCGGGCGTGGCCGGTGACCGAGTAGTTGCCGTCGTCGGGCGGCGGGGAGTCGCCGAAGCCGGGCAGGTCGACGGCCTCGCCGTCCACCAGGTCGGCGAGGAGCGGCATCAGGGCGGACCAGTTCTGCGAGGAGCCGCCGAGGCCGTGCACGTACAGCGCGGGCGGCAGGCCGGAGCGGCCGCCGGGCCGGGAGCGCACGGTGAGGGTGAGTCCGGGGAGCGCGACGGAGCGGAGCTCCTCGCCGTCGGCGACCCGGACCGCGCGCGGACGCGGCGCCGGCGGTGCGGTGTCGGCGGTCCGGGTTTCCGGCAGCTCGGTCGAGGACATGGCCGCAATATTACGAGACGATCACGCGCGCACGGGTGTGGGTGCGGTCACAGGCCGCGTGGCGCCCCGCCGGGACCCCTCCGGGGGTCGCTCGGGTGCGGCCCGGCGCGGGTGCTCCTACGCTCGAAGGGAGGGCCATCGGCGCGGGCGTCCGCCCGCGCGCGGGGAGGACGGGAAGGAATCGCATGACTGTCGATCCGTCCGAGCCGGAATCGTTCCCCGAGGAAGAGGACGCCGTGCTCGACGAGGAAGTCCCGGAGGCCGACGCGGCCGAGCAGCACACGGAACTGCGTCCGAGGGAGGACGAGCCGCTCGGCGATATCGACCACGACGCGGCGGACGAGGGTGACGCCTCCGAACAGGCGCGCGTCGTCACCCTCGACGAGGACGACTACCGCTGACCGGCGGCGACCCGCTGACCAGCGCTGACGACCCGCGCCCGGGGGCGGGGACGGCTTTTTCCGGTGACCATCGCCGATTCGACCGGCGACTCCCGCCGATTTGTTCGGTTTAATCTTGAATCGCCTGTCGACCCCGGCGTCCGGTCCGTGAAATTCTGCGTTCGCACCGCGCACAGCCGGGTTACCCAAAAGTACGATGGCGGCGCGGCGCGACAGCGCACATGGATCGAATTCTTGGGAGGCCGCGTGAGCGCCATCGAGCAGACAGAGGCAGCACGCCCTCGCGGTACGCGGCTGCCGCGCCGTGCCCGGCGGAACCAGCTGCTCGGCGCGGCCCAGGAGGTCTTCGTCGCCCAGGGCTACCACTCCGCGGCCATGGACGACATCGCCGAGCGGGCCGGCGTCAGCAAGCCCGTGCTCTACCAGCACTTCCCCGGGAAGCTGGAGCTCTACCTGGCCCTGCTCGACCAGCACTGCGAGTCCCTGCTCCAGTCGGTCCGCGGCGCCCTCGCCTCCACCTCGGACAACAAGCTCCGGGTCGCGGCCACCATGGACGCCTACTTCGCCTACGTCGAGGACGAGGGCGGCGCCTTCCGGCTGGTCTTCGAGTCCGACCTCACCAACGAGCCGGCCGTCCGCGAGCGCGTCGACCGGGTGAGCCTGCAGTGCGCCGAGGCGATCTCCGAGGTCATCGCCGAGGACACCGGGCTGTCCACGGACGAGTCCATGCTGCTCGCGGTGGGCCTCGGCGGCGTCTCGCAGGTCGTCGCCCGCTACTGGCTCTCCAGCGAGTCCCCGATCCCCCGCGACACCGCCGTCTCGCTGCTCACCTCGCTCGCCTGGCGCGGCATCGCGGGCTTCCCGCTGCACGCGGTCGAGGGCCAGCTGAGCGCCGAAGGCCACTGACCGCCCGTCCGTTCCCGTCCGCTGTTCGCTCCTGGCGTGTGGCGGCTGACCCGTGGACGTCCCCTCACCGGGCTAATGTGTGCAGCGTACGGCGCGTGTTCATCGCGCATGGCTGACCGTTCGGAGGGACATAGCCGTGGAGGTCAAGATCGGCGTGCAGTACGCACCCCGGGAGATCGTTCTGGAGAGCGGGCAGTCCGCCGAGGAAGTGGAGCGCGCCGTCGCCGACGCGCTGTCCGGCAAGGCGACGCTGCTCAGCCTCGAGGACGAGAAGGGCCGCCGGGTCCTGGTCCCGTCGGACAAGATCGCGTACGTGGAGCTCGGCGAGACCGCGGTGCGCCGGGTGGGCTTCGGCACGCTCTGAGCCGCGACTCCCGCACAGGAGGCCCGGAGGGACACCCGTCCCTCCGGGCCTCCTTCGCGTCCGCCCGGCCCCGGACCCCCGGCCCTGCCCCGGAGAGCCCTCCCACGCGCGCGTACCGGCCGTCGAACCCGCCCCCGCGCGCGTACCGCCTTCCGGGTGGCCTCGCGGAGCCGTGCGCGGGGCGTCGCGGGCGCGGTGCTCCGGCCGTCCGGGCCAGGTGTACGGGGCTCCTCGCCGGGGCGTGGGGAGGATTGCGTTCCGGTGGCCCGGGGTAGGAGGGGCCTTGACCGCACCACCCGCCCCGCACCCCCCGCGAGGTGATCCACCGTGTTCCTGGAAGCCCTCGGCTCCGCCCTGCTCGGACTGGCCCTGGCCTGGGCCGCCGCGCACCGCCTGCCCGACCGCCTCCCCGCCCGGAGGACCGTGCTCCTGACCGGCGCGCTCGGCGCCGTCTTCGGCGCGCTCGTCACCCACGGGGCGCTCGGCCCCGGTCACTTCCTCGCCACCCTCACCGGCGCCGTCGTGGTGGCGGCGGTGCTGCTCTCGCTGCTCGTCCGGCCCGCCGCCCGCCGGCTCCGCCGATCATCGCCCGCGGCGTACTGACCGCCGCGCCGCACGCGGAACGGCCGCGCGGCCCGGGACCGGGGTCCCGGGC
>NZ_JBHYKM010000031.1:0-5862 GCF_042741435.1 Streptomyces sp. NPDC058955
CCCGAATAGTCCTTCATCGCCATCGGCGGTCTTCTCGCTTCCTCCGGATCAAGCAGATCCAGTATCAGCGTGTCCACCACTCAGGGGGAGGCCCCCCAGACCTCCAGCCCACACCTCGGCCTGACCCTCCATCAGGTCCTCGACGCCGGTCCAGAACCTTCGGCAAGGCCGGACCGGCACCTGCAGCGCCTGCGGAACCTCACCACGCACTACTAGTACCCCAGTCATACTTCACGATCTGGTTCGATGGCCATACAACGTTGACGGCCTGAGGTGCTGTGGAGGTGGGGCGGGTTGAACGAGCGCGTGGTGGTCCTGAACCGGTTGGCGCAAGGGATCCGTCCGCTTGATCGGGGCGTCGACTGGTTCGGGAGCCTGGACTGCGCCGAGCAGTTCGAAGTCCTGCGTGACCTGGCGGGCTTCTGCATCCAGGCCCGCGCCCTCATCGAGGACGGACCGGAGGCTATCCGCAGGGCCGGGATCCGGCCCACCCACACCCCGGCCGTGCTCATCACACGCGGGCACCTGGCCGAGCAGCTGACAAAGATCATCAATCTGCCGCAGGACGAGCGCGTCAAGGCGTTCCGGCTGCTGGTCGCTCTGCTCGGTGTGGCCGACGAGCGGCGGCGGGCTTGGTTCTGTGCCCAGGGGTGCAGCCATGCCTGGCACCATCTGGGCACGGATGAAGGAACAGGCGCGGCCACCACATGATCATCACGGGCTGTATGGACTCCTGAAGATCAGGCTGTGGCCGCAGGGGCCGCAGGCCACAGCATAGATGCAGCCCGCTGGCGAACGATGTTCGACCAGACCATGGCCCGGATCGCGGGCCGGTTCCGCAGGGTGGAACCACGGACGACCGCTCGTGCCTATCTGGTCGGACTGCTGTCCCGAACCGAGCGGAAGAACTGCTGGCAGCTGGCCGAGCAAGCCGGCCATGACCGCCCCGGGCCGATGCAGCGGCTGCTGCGATCCGCCCGCTGGGACGCCGATGATGTCCGTGACGACGTCCGCGCCTACGTCCTTGACCACCTCCGCACCGACGACGGCGTACTGATCGTCGACGAGACGGGGTTCCTGAAAAAGGGCCGGAACTCGGCAGGCGTACAGCGGCAATACACCGGCACCGCAGGCAGGATCGAGAACAGCCAGGTCGGCAGCTTCCTCGCCAATGTCTCCAGCCGAGGACGAGCATTGATAGACCGCCGGCTCTATCTGCCCGACACCTCTTGGTGCCAGGACACCGAGCACCGCACCCGCTCCGGCGTGCCCGACCAAGCCCAGTTCGCAACCAAACCCGCACTCGCCGGGCAGATGATCGCCGCCACACTGGACGCCGGGATCAGCGCCTCGTGGGTGACCGGTGACGAGGCATACGGCCAGGGCCCGGGCCTGCGCGCTCTGTTGGAGGGCCACCGGATCGGCTACGTCCTGGCCGTCGCCTGCAGCACTCGGGTGCGGATCAACCAAGGAAGGACCGCCGCCCGCCCGGACGCGGTGGCCGGCCGCCTGCCCGTCTCCACCTGGCACCGGCAGAGCGCCGGAACCGGTGCGAAGGGGCCGCGCTACTACGACTGGGCCTGGATCGAGATCGGTGCCGACGGCCACAGGCACCTCCTGATCCGCCGCAACCCGACCAGCGGCGAACTCGCCTACTACCTGCGCTGGTCCCCGACCCGGGTCGCGCTGTCCGACCTGGTTCGGGTGGCCGGGAGCAGATGGTGCATCGAGGAGTGCTTCCAGGCCACGAAAGGCCAGGTCGGGCTGGACCACTACCAGGTTCGCCACTGGACCGCCTGGCATCGGCACATCACCTTGGCCATGCTCGCGCTGGCATTCCTGGTGGTCCTCGCCACCGACGCGACGCCGGAAAGGGCCGCTCAGCCAAACCAACCCGCCCGCAGCACCGACCCAATCGGCCTGAGCGTCCCCGAGATCCGCCACCTGCTCGGAACTCTGCTGAACCCAGTGGGCACATCTCCGCGCAAACGGCTGCACTGGTCAACCTGGCGCAGACGACACCAGGCCGCGGCTCGCCGCAGCCACTACCACCGGCGGCTCACCAGCCCCTCAATCGGGTAGATCACGACGTCGCACTGGAGTACTAGGAGACCTCGTAGCAGGTGGTCCGGACCTCGGAGCCGGTGCCGTCCTTCGGCGGCGCCCACCACGCCCAGACGCCGGGGCCGCAGACCGCCCAGCTGCGGGCCTGCGTGGCGGCGTCGTTCGTGCCGGGCGTGACCTGGTGCTGACCGAGGATCCGGGCGTCGTGGGGGCCGGAGCAGGGGATGGTCACCACCTGGCGGCTACTGCGCTGGCCGGTGGCGAAGTCGATGCAGCCGCCCTTGCGGACCTCGCCGATGTCCCGCACGGTGTCCGTCGCCTTCAGCACCCGGCCGCCGGTGGCCTGGGAGGGCGCGCCGGACCCGTACCCGCCGAGGGAGAGGTCCATGGTGAGGGTGGTGAAACCCGCCAGATCGCCGTCCTCGCGGAAGGCGTTCTTCACGGTGATCGCCGCACGGGTGATCCGCCCCTGGGCATCCACCTCGACGGTGAGCGGGACAGGCGGGCGCAGGCTCGCGCTCGGACCGGGCAGGACGATGTGGGCGTGCAGGTCGGGCGGAAAGAGCAGCGGCAGCGCACTGTCGGACAGCTCCGCCCGGTAGGCGCGGCCGCCGGCCGGCGCCTGCCGGTGCGAGGTCGCCTTTCCGGCCGTCAACGCCTCCAGGAGGGTGCCGCCGACCGGGGATTCGCTGCCGCGCAGGAACTCCAGGGGATCGTTGTCCGTGAACCTGGCGGAACCGTTCGAGGTGTCCTCGGGGGCATAGTCGATCCAGTACGGAGAGGAGGCCGCCCGGTAGCGGATCCGCTGACGGTCGACCAGGTAGGTGCCGGAGGTCTCGCCGTCCTCGAGCGCGGGGGTGGAGCCGAGGACGGCGGTGCGCACCTTTCCCGGGGTCTTCGCGGGGAGCGCCCAGGTGACCTCGGCGCGCCCCCGGTCACCGGCGAAGTCCAGGCCGCCAGTCATGGTTCGGACGATGCTGCCCTTCGGCCCCGTGAAAGTCAGCTTCTGGGTGAAGCCCGCCGTTCCTGCCTTCTGCGTCTCGCGCACGGCGAGGAAGACCTGCCGGTCCGTCTTCTGCCCGAAGACCGGGTGGCTGGCGGTCGCCGACGGGCGCGGCGGGCCGGCGTCCTGCCCGTCGGCCGAGCAGGCGGTCAGTGTCAGGGAGACCGCGGCAAGGATTACGGCGGAGCGGGCGATTCTTGTGGGCATGCTCCGATGACCGGTGCGCGGGGCGGATGGTTGCCCGCCGTGCGGTCACGAAACGATCAACATCGCCCCCGAAACACCCCGGCGGCGCGCGGGCTCCACCGCTACCGTGCGGGCATGAAGCGCAGACGAAAGCACTGGCGGGACGGGTTCGGGACACCGAAGACGTTCATTCTGTACCGCACGCCTGACGTGTGGCGCTATGCCATGTTCTTCTCCGGCGCCATCGTCGACGGCCACCTCGCCCAGCCCCGTGCCGACAGCGAACCGGGCGCAGCCCAGACGGCCGCACATACTCAGGCCGAGGAACTGGCCGGCCAACCGCTGACGATCTCCTGGGAAGCAAGCGACGAACCAGGCTGGTGGACGGGAACCATCACAACCGAACCCGCGAACCTGACACCTCACTCTGCCGCTGGCTGACGGGAGATCCCACGGAGGACTGCGGGCCGGGCCTGCCCGCCTCCGGATCCCCGTGCGTACCGGTCCCAGGCGCGAGGACGGGCTGCCGGCGCCGTCATCGTATGCGTGCGCTGGGGGTTGGTGATTCCTGAGGTCAGGAGCTGAGCTTCTGGGTCAGTACGAGCGACCAGGAGGAGGAGTGCAGGGCCCCCTCCTGCAGGCCGAGCAAGCGGCTCAGAGTAGGGGGCACCAAGCGTGAGTTGGCCCAGGGGGCTGCCGGGGGCCATCGCCTCACGGATCCGTGGTGCTCAACCGGTCGCTCCTGTCATCGCGTACGGCGCTACCCCGGTTCGAGCAGCGGCAATGTACGTTGCTGCGCATCGAGGCCGACTCGGACGCCGACCGGCATCGGCAGGTTCGGGCCGGCATGCCCGAACTCGGCGTTGCCCAGGCGGGGATGCCGCGGTCGACGAGGTCAACGCCGCCGCGACCACCGAGACGAGTTGGGTGCCTGAGGCGTCAGTCAGCACCTTGTCTGCTGCTCCCTGATCGGCCACCGGGGAGGTCGTGAACGGGTCCGCACCCTGGTCTGTCAGAGGGGTGTGATACGTCAAAGGGGGGGCCGCAGGGTTCGAGCCGAAGCGGGGCGACATTCGGGAGCATCACTTGATCACCACAGGTCCTGACGGCATACGGGTCTGCTCGGAAGCCGACGACCACCGCTGGCCCGATGACGGCCGCGGCCAGGGCTGCCCATTCTGCGCCGGCCACCGGATCTCCTCCACCAACAGGCTCTCGGACCTCTACCCGGAGGACGTCGCGAGGTTGGACGCCCGGAACTCGGGCGTCACAGCGGATGAGTTGAGCGTCGGCAGCAGCCGTGTGGTGCTGTGGTTCTGTGACATCAATCCCACGCAACACCCTTCGTTTCCACGGAGCGTGAACGCTTTCACCGGTGGCAAGAAGGGAAACGGGACCAAAGTCTGTCCCAGGTGCCGCCTTGTGGGAACCTCCGTACAGGAGCTTCTGCTGAAGGCCGAGCTGGCGACAGTGCTGCGCATCGACCCGGACTGCGACCAGGTGCTGGATGCCGACGGTCGCCCCGCACGGGTGGACATCGTCGCCGTCGATCAGGATGGCAACCCCTGCCTCGTGCTGGAGTTCGACGGAGTCTGGTGGCACGAGGGCAAGGAGGACAAGGACGCCGCGAAGGCCGCGCGCCTCCGCGCCGCGGGGCTGACGGTGGTGCGGATCCGCGAGACGTGCCTTGAACCGCTGGATCCGCGGTTCGATGTGGTCGTCGGGTTCCTGGCGGCTGCTGAAGACGTCGCAGCCGGCGTACTGGACCACTTGGCCGGACTGGGCATGGTGGCCCGAGCCGAGGCCGACCGCTACCGCGAGGCATCGTTCGCCGGTCCGCGGAACCGGGCGCTGGCCGAGCAGTGGATCCGTGGCCGGCTGGGGGAAGCAGCGCTTCGCGTCGAACGGAGACTGCACAAGGAGCGGTGGGCGCGCATGCACGCGGCGCTCGTCGACTATGAGGCCGTCAAGGGTGACTGTCATCCGGCCGATCAGGAAGTCACGGTCGCCGGTGTGAACCTGGCTCGGTGGGTCCGCAAGCAGCGTGCTCTGGCGGCCAGTGGCAGGTTGGACCCCGAGCGCGCCCGACGTCTGTCCGACATCCCCTCGTGGTCGACCGAGAACGCCTTCGACACGTCGTTCCGCCGTCAGTGCGACCGCTACCGGGCCGCGGTCCTGGGGGAGGGCGGCGCGGAGGACAGCGCGATGGAAGCGCGCGAAGCCACCGTGTGGGCGAACAACCTGCGTACGAGCCGCAAGCGGCTGACCGATCAGGGCGCGGACCTGCCGGCCTGGAAGCTCGACGCCGTGGGCTCCCTTCCGGGATGGAGGTGGGACCCGTTCGAGGAGCAGTTCCTGGCCAAGATCGTCATCCTCCAAGACTTCGCGGCCGAGACGCAGCGGAGCATCGGCAGTATCAAGCAGCGAGAGCAGTGGAGCGGACACCGGATCGGCAGCATCGTCAACTCCTTCCGGACCCGGCGAGCCGCCTACGACGCGGAACGCCGGGCCGCGCGTGAAGAGAGTCCCCGCTGGGCCAGGTACCCCCCCCACGAAGCCGTGAACGCCACCATTGTCGGACAGCGCCTGTGGGCTGCCCAACACCACCG
>NZ_JBHYKM010000031.1:5872-69734 GCF_042741435.1 Streptomyces sp. NPDC058955
CGCGGGGCCGCCCCGCACCCCCCCCCCCGGTGTCGTGGGGCGGCGCCCCGGCGCGCCCAATACCCCACCCCCCCCCCCCCCCCGGCCCCCCCCCCCCCCCCCCGCCCCCCCCCGCCGCTCTGGAAGAGCTGCCCGGCTGGGCATGGACCCCGCAGCAGGACGCCTGGAACGCCACATTGGACGAACTGCGCGTCTGGGCTGCCGACCACGACCGCATGCCTCAGCCGCATTCCGCCGACGGAAGCGAGAAGCGGCTCGGAGTGTGGAAGCGGAACAACAAGAGCAAGCGCAAAGGCCGCGCCGACGAGCAAACAGCCCGGCTCCGCACTCTCCTGGCCGAGTACGGCGAGTACATGCCCTGAAGCGGCCGGATTCGTTGGATGCGCGCCGCCTCCGCCTACGCCTCAGCCTTCCGCCCCCGTCCTCCGTTTCCGCCCTTCGCCCCTGTCGGCTGCTGCTGGATCAGCGGCCGCTGTTAGCCTGCTGTCCATGATCAAGGGGGATCTGGCAGGCCGAATAGGCCGCATGGCGGGGGACAGCAGGCCGGAGCGCGTGCTGATCGCCGCCAGTTTCGTCAACCGGGTCGGCAATGGTCTGTTCAACGCGACGTCGGCGCTCTATTTCATATTGGTCGTGGGCCTGCCCGCGGTGCAGGTCGGTGCCGCGCTCACCATCGCCGGAGTGATCGGCCTGTGCGCGGGGATCCCCGGCGGGCATCTGGCCGACCGGCGCGGGGCGCGCATGATCATGATGGTGGCCCTCGCGGCCCAGGCGGTGTCGATGGCGGCTCTCGTCTTCGTCGAGAGCTGGGCGATGCTTACGGTCATCGCGACCGTCGACCAGGTCGCCGCGGCGGCCGGCGGGGCAGCGTTGGGCGCCCTGGTGGCCCGGGTCGGGGGTGAGCGCCCGGCCCTGTTCCGGGCGAAGCTGCGTACGTTCGTCAACCTGGGTGTCGTCCTGGGGACGTTGGGTGCGGGGCTGGCTCTGGCCGCGGACACCCGCGGCGCGTATGTCGCGGTGATCCTCGGCAACGCGGCGAGCTTCGCCCTGTGCGCGCTGCTGCTGCTCCTGCTGCCCCGCTATCCGGTACTGCCAGCACCGCCGCAAGAGGGGCGCTGGCTCGTCCTCAGGGATCGTCCTTTCCTGGCGTTCACCGTCCTCTACGGGGCCATGGGACTGCAGTACCCGGTGGTCTCGCTGCTCCTGCCGATCTGGATCTCCGAGCACACCGAAGCGCCCCGCTGGACGGTGGCCGCGCTGTTCGCCGTCAACTCCCTCTTCTGCGTGTTGATGCAGACCAGGATCGGCGCGCGCATCGAGACCCCGTACGACGGCGGCCGGGCGTTTCGCATGGCCGGGCTGCTCTTCCTCGTCAGCTGCCCGATGATGGCGCTCGCGGCGTACGCTCCGGTCTGGGCCGCCGCGGGACTGGTCCTGGCCGCGATCTTCGTCCACAGCCTGGGAGAGGTCTGGGAGTCCTCGGCGTGCTTCGCCCTGGGCTTCGGTCTCGCCCCCGACCACGCCCAGGGCCAGTACCAAGGCGTCCTCGGGCTCGGCTTCAACGCGGGCCAGGCTCTCGCCCCCGCGATCCTCACCACGGTGGTGCTCGGCCTCGGGACGAAGGGTTGGCTGCTGCTGGCGGTGTTCTTCGCGGTACTGGGCGCCGTCGGCCCGTCTCTTGCGCGCTGGGGCATGCGGACCCGGCCGCAGCCCGTCGCTGTCGCGGAAGCGACTGGATGACCAGCGAGTAGGTGGCGCCTTCGGTGCGGAGCCGGCGACGGTGGCGTCGATGTACCTCGCCGTCCAGAGCGCGACGGCGTTGAGGGCCGGGCCGAGCTGGTCCTCCATCCCGTCGCGGTACGCCGGGTGGAGGGTGCCCTCACCCCAGGCTGCCGCCACGACGAGGCGGAAACTCCGGCTGAAGGCCGGCCTCCTCGGGCGTTCCAGCGGCGGGCAGACCAGCAAGGTCCACGCCGCCGCCGCCGACCGATCCGGCCGGACGCGGTCGCCCGGGACAAGGCGTGCTCGTCCCAAGAAACCGCGCCCACCCGCACACACGCCGTATCAAGGCGGTCATCCCGGAGAAGAAAGACCGGACCGCCGACCCGCCAACCGGAAGAAGAGGACCTGCAGAGGTGGCCGACCGTCAGCGACGGCGCCGGAGCCGAGTCAGCGGTCAGCCAGCCGTGGACGCGGGGCCCCACCCGTGGATTCCGCGTCGGTGTCTTCGGTGCCGCCTGTTTCGTCGGTGCCGACCGGCCCCCGGGGAAGCATCCGGTCCAGCCACTTGGGCAGCCACCAGTTGGCCCGGCCGAGGAGAGTCATCGTCGCCGGTACCAGCACCATGCGGACGACGGTGGCGTCGATGAAGATCGCGGTGGCCAGGCCGAGCCCGAACATCTTGGTGGACGGGTCGTTGGCGATGGCGAAGGACAGGAAGACCGCCACCATGATGAGGGCGGCCGAGGTGATGATCCGGGCCGTGCCCGAGACGCCCTCGACGATCGCCGTGCGGTTGTCGCCGGTGCGCTGGTACTCCTCGCGTACGCGGGAGAGGAGGAACACCTCGTAGTCCATCGACAGGCCGAACAGGATGGCGAAGAGGAACATCGGGATGAACGACACGATCGGAACGGTCGCTTCCAGCCCGATGAGCGCGCCTGCCCAGCCCCACTGGAAGACCGCGACCATGATGCCGTAGGCCGCGCCGATGCTCAGCAGGTTCAGCAGTACCGCCTTGAGCGGTACGAGGATCGAGCGGAAGCCCAGCATCAGCAGCAGGAACGACATCGCCAGCACGGCGGCGACGAGTACCGGCAGGCGTTGACTGGTGCGTCGGCCCACATCGGACAGGCTCGCGGCGGCGCCACCGACGTGGGCCCTGGCCGGGCCGGGCCCGATCGCCGTGGGCAGCACGTCGGCGCGCAGCCGGGCGATGGTGTCGGCCGTGGCCTTGTCCTGAGGACTGGTGGTCGGGAACACCACGAGGGTCGCGATGCCGGTGGCCCGGTCGATGTGCGTCGGCGCGACGGATGCGATCCCCGGATCAGCTGTGACCGCCCCGACGATCCGGTCCACCACTCCCGGATCACCGGCGGGATCCGCGGCGATGACGAGGGGACCGTTGGTGCCCGGGCCGAACCCCTCGGCGACGAGGTCGTAGGCGCGGCGCTCGGTACGGCTGTGGGGCAGTGAGCCGTCGTCGGGCAGGCCGACGCGCAGGCCGAGCACGGGCAGCGTCGCGGTCAGCAGCAGCCCCGCCGCGCCGACCGCGTACGGCACCGGATGCCGGCTGACGTGCCCGATCCAGCGCCGCCACCTGGCGGCGGGGGCGGCGCCCGCCGCCGGGTCCCCCCGCCGTGTGAGTCGGCCCGGATTCCGGGCCTGCAGAGTCCGACCGATCCGACCGATCCGACCGATCCGACCGATCCGGCCGGCCCGGCCCAGACGCGGGCCTGCGGCGCCGAGGAAGGCCGGCAGCAGCGTCACCGACGCGACCACCATGATCAGGACGACGATCGAGACGGCGAGCCCGCCCACCGTCATGAACGGCACGTTCGCGACCGCCAGTCCGAGGATCGACACGACGACGGTGCCGCCGGCGAAGACCACGGGCCGCCCCGCCGTGGCCACCGCCCGCCCCGCCGCCTCGCGGGGATCGAGCCCGCCCGCCAGGTACTCCCGGTGCCTGGCGAGCACGAACAACGCGTAGTCGATGCCCACTCCGAGCCCGACCATGCTGCCCAGGATCGGGGCGAAGGTCGGGACGTCTGTCACCCCCGCCAGTACCGTCATCGTGGCGACCCCGACGGTCAGTCCGAAGACCGCCATGCCGATCGGCAGCGCCGCGGCGACGAGCGAACCGAACGCCAGGAACAGGATCGTGGCCGCCGCGAGGAGGCCGATCAGCTCGCTCGTGCCGCCGCCGGGGTCGGAGAAGGCGTAGAAGAGGCCCCCGCCCATCTCGATGCGCAGGGGCAGCTCGGCGCGCAGCCGGTCGCCGAGATCGACCAGGGCGTCGAGGTCCTCGGCCGACAGCCGGTTCTGGTCGGGGTACTGCACCCGGACGACCGCGACCCGCCCGTCGGCCGAGACGAGGCCGCCGCGCACGGCGGCGTCCCCGCCCGCGTCGAGCGCCCCCGCCGGGTCGCTCGTGCCGAGCACGTGCGGCAACCCATCCACCTCGGTCTGCAGCCGCGCGAGAGCGGTGCGCGCGCCGCCGTGGCCGAAGAACGTCGCAGCACCGTCGAGGGGGGTGACCACCACCTGCGCGGTCATCCCCTCCTGGCCGGTGCCGGCCCGCTCGATCAGTTCCGCGGCCCGCTGGGAGTCCAGTCCCGGAGCGGTCATCGAGTCCGCGTTCCGCCCGCCGAACGCGACGGCGGCGAGGACGGCGAGCGTGGCGGCGACCAGCCATGCCGCGATCACCCGCCAGGGATGGCGGGCGGCGCCTGCGCCCAGGCGCAACAGGGCTTTCGAGAGCATCTGGTCCTCCAACCACCTCGTCGGCCGTCCTTGTACGGCCGCCGATGCCGAGGTTCGCCGCCACGCCGCTCCGCGGCATCGGCTCGCGGGCCACGGATCCGTCGGCCCCAAGTCGGAGCGACGACCCGTCCTTTCGGCCGATGCGCGGCACGCCGCGGCCCCTACGCTGAGAACCGTGCTGCGAGACGACCTGCGAACCCTGTGGACCGAACCCCGGCCGCCCGACGCGCCCACCCGGGTCTGGCGGGACTGGGCGCTGCTCGCCGCGGGCCTGGGCGGTGTGGTCCTGGAGGCCACCCTGAGCGAGAACGTCGTGTGGCGGCCGGTGGCGGTGGTGTTGGCGGCATGGCTGTGCCTGCTGACACTGTGGCGCCGGACCCGCCCGCTGGCGATGGTCACGCTGGCGTTCGGCGCGGTGATCGTGCCTCCGGTGGCCTCGCTCGTCGCCGCACCGCGCGAGCCCGTCGGCCTGTACACCGGCGCGGTCGTGCTCGTGCTGGTGTACGCGCTGCCCCGGTGGGGATCGGGACGCGAGATCGTACTGGGCGGCGCGGTGATTCTCGCGGCCTTCACGCTGTGTGCCCTCACGGACGAGACCCCGGCCGCCGAACAGGTCGTGGGCCTCGTCTTCCTGCTGCTCCCCGGCGCGATCGGGGCCGCCGTGCGGTTCCGGGTGACCGCCCGCGAGCGGCAGTTGGAGCAGGTGCGCTCCCGCGAGCGCGAGCAGCTCGCCCGGGAACTGCACGACACGGTGGCCCACCACGTGTCGGCCATGGTGATCATCGCCCAGGCGGGCCGGGTGCTCGCGGGCACCGACCCGTCCGCCGCCGTCGAGGCGCTGGAGGGGGTCGAAGAGGAAGGGGCGCGCACGCTGGAGGAAATGCGCGCCATGGTCGCCACGCTGCGCGACCGCGGGGTCGGCGCCGAACTGGCGCCCCCGGCCGGCGTCGCGGATCTGGAGCGCCTGGTGCGCACCCCGGCCGGCCGCCTCAAGGTCGACCTGGGGCTCGACGGCGAGCTGGACACGCTGCCCCCGGCCCTGGACGCGGCCGTCTACCGCATCGTGCAGGAGTCGGTGACCAACACGATGCGCCATGCGGTCGACGCGACCGAACTCGTCGTCCGGGTCGCCGCGGAACGGCACGCGGTACGGGTGACCGTGCGCGACAACGGCCAACGCACCGGCCGAGGTCGCGACGGATACGGACTTACCGGACTGCGCGAGCGCGCGACCCTGCTCGGCGGCACACTACAAGCCGGCCCCTGCGCCGACCAGGGCTGGCATGTCGAAGCCGAGCTGCCGAGAGGGAGGACCGAGAGCGGTGCCCATCCGCGTCCTCGTCGCTGACGACCAGACGATCATCCGCACCGGGCTGCGGATCATGCTGAACGCCCAGCCCGGCATCGAGGTGGTCGGCGAGGCCGCCGACGGGCGGGAAGCGGTACGCATGGCCCGCGAACTGCGCCCCGACGTCTGCCTGTTCGACATCCGCATGCCCGCACTCGACGGGCTCGAGGCCACCCGGCTGGTCGCCGGCCCGGGCGTCGTCGACCCGCTGGCCGTGGTCGTCATCACCACGTTCGACCTCGACGAGTACGTCTACGGCGCGCTGCGCGCCGGCGCCCGCGGATTCCTCCTCAAGGACACGGGACCGGACCTTCTGGCCCAGGCCGTGCGCTCGGCGTCCGACGGCGAGGCGCTCATCGCTCCCAGCGTCACCGTCCGTCTGCTCCAGGCGTTCGCGGACCTGCCCGCCGGCCGTCCCGCGGCCCAGCCGGTCTCACCCGTCACCGCCCGCGAGGAGCAGGTCCTCCTCGCCGTCGCCCGCGGGCTCACCAACACCGAGATCGCCGATGCGCTGCACATCAGCCTCAGCACGGTGAAGACGCATCTGGCCAGCCTGATGGCCAAACTCGGCGCCCGCAACCGGGTCGAGATCGCGATGTGGGCCTACGAAACACGCCGCATCCTCCCCGGAACCTGAACGGGGGTGCCGGGCCATGCCCCGTGACCCCATGCCCCATGTCCCTTGCCCCAGAACGTGACGTACGAGGAGCGGTCCGCGGATCTCGCTGTGGGGGATCAGGGTTGCCGAGAGCGAGGGTTCTGCTTCCCTGCCGGCGGGGCGGCGCAGTACGACCGGATCTCCTCGAGGAACTCCGGGTAGCGCTCTCCGTACGTCGCCAGGGCATGCCACACCGCGTCCAGAGCCGCTTTGAGCGGGGAAGGATCGGCGGCAGCGAGTATGGCGGGCAGTGCGAAGTGCGGTTGCGAGATCGGTTCGCGGACCCGCGGTGTGCGGGCGGGGTGCGTCAGCGCCATGGGGGTGACGAAGGCGGGGACGGGTCCGACGGCTGTGCGTGCTGCCGACAACTTGTCGTCTGACTCGGAAGCCGCCGGTGGGGGGCCTTCCGGAAGCCTTCCGAGTTCGTAGTGCTTCGCCCCGTCGTCGCTCGGCTGTGAGGTCGGGATCCATGCCCATCCGGCGGGCGTCGGGGGAAAGTAGGGCGGTCGTTCGGGGGGTACCGCCCCTCGCACCGTCGGGCCCGGCGCGAGCGGTGTGGAGCGCAGAGTCTCCCACATCCGGGCCGTGTCGTCGAAGGGCGGTGGAAGCGGTTGGCCTTCCGTCAGCGCGGTGAGCGCTGCGGCGACCCACGGCACGGTGGTCAGGCCGGCCGTCTCGCATGCCCGGCGTGCGGCCAGCAGCGCCACGGAACGCTGGACGACGGCTCCCGCGGCATCGAGGGCGTGCACCAGATCGCTGTCGAAGGCGAGCAGGCCGAGGACGTTGCTTCCGCGGGCGGCGCGGAGTCTCTCGCTCGGCAGCCTTCCGCCCCACTGCCATCGCTCATAGTGCAGTCGCCGTTCCTCAGCGGTCCGTTCGTCGTCCGTGGCCGGCCCGTGCACAGCGCACCTCCTCACTTGGACGGGTTCGCAGGTCCCGCGCCCCTGCCGGACCCCCCCGTCACATGCTCCGCATCTTGCCGCAGCCCACTGACAACACGGCCCCGGTGCCGCCGGCCCGACAGAGGGCGGAGCTCACCGGCGAAGAGCTGCTCCCCGCGCCCACGGAAGGTATCGACCCGCAAAACGCGTCACGGTCGTCGGTTCCGCCTTGGTGGTCCGGGGCGTCACGCGCACGGAGCAGGTGTGGCCCTCTGGCCCAGTGACGTGCTGTCAGTGGCAGCTTCTACTGTTGCCTCATGGGGAACTACTTTCAGACCGTCGTCGACCTCGACGCCGCGCCGGCGGACGCCCGCACCCTGGCAGACACCGGACTCGACTGGCTGGTGAGGGAGGGGATCGTCCGGGCCGAACTCACCGATTGCGTTCTAGGAGCGCCGTCGGGGCATCCGCCCGGTCTCTTCTGGGCCAAGGCAGTCGGTCAGGAGGACGGGGAGCCGAGTGGCGGACTCAGGATCGAGACCGGGCGCACCGTGTTCGACTGCGGTCAAGGCGAACCCATGTTCGCGGTGTGCCCCCATTGTGCCGGGCGGACCGACTTCTACACCGACCGGCTGGAGGAGATCGAGGGCGTGTGGGAGCCCTTCGGCGAGGCCATCAACGACTGGAGCGACACAGGCAGCGCGGCAGTCGCCTGCCCGCAGTGTCGGAGCACTGGTGACCTGACGGCGTGGACCTGGTCGGATGACTACTTCGTCTTCGGGCATCTCGGTTTCGAGTTCTGGGACTGGCCCGACTTCAGCCCCGCGTTCCTCGCCGGTCTCTCCCGCGCGCTCGGGGGGCATCGCACCGTCCTCGTGGCAGGCAAACTCTGAGGAGCCGGAGTGCGTGCCCCTTACCCCCGCTCAACCCGAAGATGCTTGCAGCACGGCGAACAGGCCGTGCTGCGCTGCGGGGCGAGGCAGGGGGAGGGCCTGGGTGTGGGCTTTACGCGGGCGGGTTGCCTGCTGTCTGGAGCGGCTGTGACCGCGCTCGCGGGAGCGTGCATCCTGCCACAGAGCCGGGGAGAGGCAGAGGCAGCGGTATGCGCGGTAAGACGGCAACCGCAGCGTCACGACAGCCGGTCATCCGGACATACGGAGCCGCTGCCCCGACTCGGCCGGGTATCACCGACGCCGGTGAACGGGCGGACCTGATCACCCGCACCTCCTCCGTGACCTCTTCCCACCAGGTGGGTCTGGCGACCCACCCCCAAGAACGTCCTGGCCTGCACTCTTGACGACCGCAGCCCGGTGACGGAGGCATATTCCCCGTCCGGTAGCCTCCCCACCTCCAGGGGAGGGAACCACCACGTGACACGCGTCCACACAGTCCACACGCATCACCGCCGGCACCGCCACCACCGTCTCGCCGCCATCGCGGCCACCGTCGTCCTCGCCGTCACCGGCGGCACCGTCTGCGTGCTCCCGGCCGCGGCCGCGACGCCGCCGGGTACGCAGGAGAGTCCGCAGGAGACCGTCGTCCCGTTCCCGACTGCCGCGGATGTCGTCGGGGCGGGCCCCAGTGGCTTCCTGTCGAAGACCCGGGGCGCGATTCCCGAGTTCCGGTGGACTCGGTACGCGGACGGGTCCTCGCTCGTCCTGCCGGGCACCTACGCGCTCGGCGGCGGCAGCGATCTCGTCGTCTCGGGCGACCGGTCCACGCAGGCGTCCGCCCGGCTCGTCGAGGTCCGCGACATGGCGCGGCCAGGCACGGCACCGCTGGTGATCTACCTCGACGCGCTCGGCGACGGCTACTACGTCGTGGGCCTGGCCGGTGACCACCTCCTCCTCGCGCGGGACGAGAACGGCAACACCGTGCAGTACGCCCTCACGCTCGACGCCGACGTGCTCGCCGGCGGTCCGCAGCAGCCCCGCAAGACGGCCGGCGGAGTCCAGGTCGACTGCTGGGAGCCGGCCGAGGGCGGCTGGGCCGACACGCGTTTCGTGCTCTACGACTGCTGGATCGCCGACGAGAGGATACCCGCCAAGATCTTCGTCGATCTCGTGACCGGCCAGTCGTCCTGGTACCCGCAGGCCGACGGTGAGTACGCCGGGCCGGGCGCGGTCTCCGCCACCCACGTGGCCTGGCGCCAGACCCGGGTACCGGGCGGCGACGGGATCGCCGTCGACCGTCCCGGCGACGCGACCGCGTACACATGGAGCCAGGGCGGAGGCCACTCGTCCGACCCGCTGTACCTGGTCGGCGACTGGCTGGCGTACGGCCAGCAGGCCCACATCGACACGACCGCCCGCACCGGACAGCCCACGGTGCGGCCCTTCACC
This sequence comes from Streptomyces sp. NPDC058955, assembly GCF_042741435.1. Classification (NCBI taxonomy): domain Bacteria; kingdom Bacillati; phylum Actinomycetota; class Actinomycetes; order Kitasatosporales; family Streptomycetaceae; genus Streptomyces; species Streptomyces sp. NPDC058955. The sequence goes on from NZ_JBHYKM010000031.1 coordinate 15,587, forward strand.
GTCCAGTCGATCGCGACCGGTGAGAAGGCCGTCGTGCTGACCGCGTTCTCCTCCGCCGTGTCCGGACCCGACGGCTCGCTCCTGGTACGAGGCGGCACGCCCGACCGGGGCGAGGGGCTGTACCGGATCTCGCCGCGCACCGACGGCGGCCGGCCGGACGTCGAACTGGTCGCGTCCACCGGGCAGTCGACGACCGTGACCGTGACGGGCACCACCACCCCGGCGACGCTCACCGGCGAACAGGTCGCGGACGGTGTCGACTTCGGATGGAACCTGTCCCGCGGCGATGTCCGGGCGACACTGACCCTCACCCACGTCGCCAGCGGCGCTCGGACCTTTACGTCATGGGACCCCGCCGCGACGACGCCGCGCACCCTCGGCTGGCACTGGGACGGCCGCGACCTGGGCACCGAGAAGCCGGGCCCGGCACGCGGCGGCGCGTACGAGTGGACCCTCACGGCCGCGCCGGACGAGGGCATCGGGCCCGAGCTGCGGCTCTCCGGCCGTATCACGGTCAACCGGCCCCCGGCGCCCCACGACTTCGACGGCGACGGTACGGCCGACGTCTTCGGCCGCGAGCCCGGCGGCCTCCTCCGGTTCTTCCGGTCCCAGTCCACTGCCGTGGGCGGCCCGGTCCGGAGCCTTCACTGGTCGCAGGTCGGCGGCGGCTGGCAGGTGTACGACCGACTGGAGACCGCCGGCGACATCGCGGGCACCACCGCCCCCGATGTCCTGGCCCGCGACACGAGCGGCGTCCTGTGGCTCTACCAGGGCACCGGAAACCGTGACAAGCCGCTCTCCGGCCGCACCCGGATTGGCGGCGGCTGGCAGACGTACGACCGGATCGCGGCCGGCAGCGACGTCACCGGCGACGGCCGCCCCGACGGCCTGGCCACCGACAAGGCCGGCGTCCTGTGGCTCTACCCCGGAACCGGCAACGCGTCCGCCCCCTTCTCCGCCCGCAAGCGGGTGGGCGGCGGCTGGGGCATCTACAACGAGGTCACCGCCGTCGGGAACCTCGCCGGCGGCCCCGCCGGCGATCTCCTCGCCCGCGACAAGGGCGGCGTCCTGTGGCTGTACCTCGGCAAGGGCGACGGCACCTTCGCCGCCCGCACCAGGGTCGGCGGAGGCTGGGGCGGCTTCCTGGACCTCGTCGGCGTGGGCGACGCCAACGGCGACGGCCGCGCCGACCTCATGGCCGCCATCACCCCCACCCCCACCTCCCACGGCGTCACCTTCTACTCCGGCACCGGAGACTGGAAGAGCCCGCTCAAGCCCGGAGTGAAGACCGACGTCACGAGCTGGACCAATTACGACAGAATCTTCTGATCAGCCCTGCCCCCACCAGGCGAGCGGGCGACCGGCCTCCACAGTCGCCGCCGTCGCCCGTACAAGCGAGGACACCGCCACGCCTGCTCCCCGCGCCCGAGGGGGGCGGGCGCGGGCGGGGGCGAGGTCAGCATTGCTGGTGCAGGGCTTCGAGGTAGGCGTTGAGTGCCGGTGAGGTCTGCGACTGCCGGCGGGTCACGGCGTAGAGCCGTCGGGTCAGGCTGGTGCCGGCGAGGTCGCGGATGGCCAGGCGCGGGTCTGCGGCCGGCAGGGTCAGATCGGGCAACAGGGTCACTGCGCCTGCGCTGCGGACGAGTTCGAGCTGGACGTCGGCGTCGTTGGACCGGTGCCTGAGGTCGGGGTCGAATCCTCCGTGCGCCCGGCAGGTTCCGATGATCATGGCGTGGTGTCCCGTACCGCTGCTCGAGGAGGCCCACACCTCGTGGCGCAGCGAGGAAAGTGCAACGGGCCCGGGGTGGGCGGCGAGCGGATGTCCTGCCGGTAGGACCAGGCGTGTCCCTTCGCGCAGGAGCAGGTGATGGTCCACGCCGTCGGGACGCGGGCGGGGATGGCCCTCGTACTCGTCGCTGATGACGAGGTCGACGGTGCCCAGGCGCAGCTCGGGCAGGGCCACTTCGAGTTCGAGCTCCGTGATCTCGACCTCGACCAGTGGGTGCAGGCGTGCCACCTCGACCAGCGCGGGGATGAGCAGACGGCGGGCTGCGGATTGCAGACCCACGGCTCGGATCCTGCCGCGGACTTCGTGGGTCAGGTTCGCCAGCTCGGTTTCGGCGGCTTCGGCGGCGTTCAGCAGGACCGTGGCGTGACGGGCGAGCACCTTTCCGGCGTCGGTGAGGCGGACTCCCCGACCGGCCGGCTCGACCAGGCGGGCACCGGCCTCTCGCTCCAGTACGGCCAGCTGCTGGGAGACCGCCGAGGGGCTGTAGCCGATCGCGGCGGCCACGGCGGCGAGGGTTCCCCGGTCGGCGAGTTCGCGAAGCATCCTCATGCGGTGGAGATCAGACAGAGCCATCCACAAATCCTAATGAATCAGCTCCAGTATTAGTCGCTGGTCCTTACGGGTGATGTGGGAGACGCTGGAGGCCGCCGCTGGGGCCGCCGCTGGTCGGTCCCAGGGCAACTCACGCTCCCCGCCTCCGTGGAAGGCACTCACGCCCACATGAACGCGCGCACCCCCTCCGTCCCCGCGTCCGGGATTTCGTCCTCGGTCGGAGCGTCGGTCATCTTCGGAACCATTTTCATGATCCCCCCGCACCTTCTGCCGCTGGACCCCGAGCAGATCCTGGGATACCGCATCGTCGCGATGGTCGCCTTCCTGGCCGCCTACTTCTGCGTGGCGCGGATGTGGGACCAGGCGGCGGAGCTGGTCGCCCGTCTGCGCGCGACACCGCACCTGGCAGGCGTTCTGGTCCTGGACGCCGCTCTCCTGGGGCTGCAGCTGTGGCTGTTCGGATGGGCGCCCCAGAGCGGGCACGGCCTCGATCTGTCTCTGGGCTATCTGATCCTGCCGCTGGTCATGGTGGTGGTCAGCGTCGTGTTCTACCGCGAGAAGCTCTCCCGTCGGCGGACCGCGGCCGTACTCTGCGCCGCCGCGGGAGTCACGGCGGCCGTGGTCTTCGCCGGCGGGCTGCGCTGGCCCACCCTGCTGGTCGCGCTCGGGCTTCCGCTCTACTTCATCAGCCGACGTGCCTTCGCCCTGGACTCCGCCGCGGCCCAGCTCTTCGAGCTCGGCGCGATGCTCCCCTTCTCGGTCGTCGTCCTGGCGGTCAGGCCGTCGCTGGGAACGGTCCTCCACCGCCCACAGCTGATCGGCGGACTCGTCCTGCTCGGGCTTCTCAGCGCCGCCGGGTTCGCGCTGTACCTGACCGCCAGCCGTGTCCTGCCGTTCTCCCTGTTCGGAGTGCTCAGCTACGTCGAGCCGGTACTGCTGGTGCTGGTCTCCCTGACGTTCCTGGGCGAGCCGTGGCAGCCGGGCGACACCTTCGTCTACGTCCCGATCTGCGCCGGGCTCGTCCTCCTCGCACTCGAGCCGGCAGCCAAGGAACCCGCCGCGCCGAAGCAGCCCGCCCGCCGGCTCGACAACGCACGCCCGTGACCCAGCGGCCGCGGGCCGAGACCGAGCTTCGGCACCGCGACCAGGTGGGCGGCGGGCGCCGAACGTACTTCGCGGTGGCCGCACCGCCGTCGTAGAGCCGTCCGAAGACGCCGTCGCCCACGGCGAACCCCTGCGCCTCGGCGGCGCTCTCGGCCACGGTGCCGGCGACGTCCCAGCCGAGCGCGTAGGGGAGGCCGACGGGGAGGAACGCCTGCAGCAGTCCCGCACGCAGCGTCGGGCGTTCAAGCCGGGCCGCGCGGATCCTCCCCGCGCGTCCCGCAGGAGCTTTGGTCGTTCGTACGGCGTGACACACTGGCGGCACCGACGGCGGTGGAACGGGGGGCGATCCGGGTGGTTCTGCAGATCGAGAGTCGGCCGTCGGAGCTGCCGTACATCGAGCGGGTATGGCGCAGCCGCAGTTTCGATGTGGGGCGGATGACGTCGATCGCGGCCTCGCACTGGGAGCTTGTCTTCTGGGAGCACGAGGGCCGGGCGCAGGCGGCTGTGCTGGGCCCGGAGCCCAGGGCCTGTCCGGCTCCCGTTCCCCAGGACGCCACGTTCTTCGGCATCAGCTTCGCTCTCGGCACCTCGATGCCTCATGTGCCGATCAGCCAACTTGTGGGCGCCAGCGCGGAGATACCCGACGTGACCCGGCGCTCGGTCTGGCTGAAGGGCTCGGCCTGGCACGTGCCGGATTACGACAACGCGGAGGCGTTCGTACGGCGCATGGTGCGTGAGGGCATCGTGGACTGCGACCCGATCGTGCCCGCGGTGCTCGGCGGCGCGGCGGCCGACGTGTCCGAGCGCACCCTCCAGCGGCGTTTCGTCGCGGCGACGGGCCTCACCCGGGGTGCCATCCGGCAGATTCACCGGGCCCGCGAGGCGGCGGTACTGATCCAGGAGGGCGTACCGGCGCAGGACGTCGTGCACCGGCTGGGCTATTTCGACCAGCCGCACCTGGCGCGGTCCTTGACCCGGTTCATCGGCCGGACCGCCACTCAGCTGAGAGCTCCGGACACGGCGGAGCCGCTGTCGCTTCTGTACAAGCCCTCGTCCTCAGCGCCCGCATAGTCTTCCTGGCACAGCCGACGGGGTCGGCCCGCACCGGCCGGAGAGTGTCCGGTGGGGACCGGGCAGAGGACCCCTGACTCATCACGGAGGAATCATGCGCAAGGTCGTTTCGGGCCTCTTCGTCTCGCTCGATGGCGTCGTCCAGTCGCCGAACGAGTGGCAGTTCGCCTTCGACGAGGAGATGGGCGCGGCGCTGGGGAAGACGCTGGAGACGGCCGACGCGATTCTGCTGGGCCGGGTGACCTTCACCGAGTGGGCCGGGTACTGGCCGACGGTGACCGAAGGCGAGGACGCCGGCTTCGCCAAGTGGATCAACGACTCGCCCAAGTACGTCGTCTCGTCCACCCTGGACAGCGTGGACGACTGGGCGAACAGCACGCTCGTGAACGGCGATCTGACGGCCGCGATCGAAGAACTCAAGGCGAGCGAGGGGAAGGACATCACCGTCGCGGGCAGCCCCACGCTGGTGCGTTCGCTCCTGGAGCAGGACCTGCTGGACGAGCTGGTCCTGCTGATCCACCCCGTGGTGGCCGGTGAAGGACGCAAGAAGCTGTTCGCCGACGACGCCACCCTGAAGAAGCTGGAGCTGGTCAGCGCACAGCCGACCAGCAGCGGAGTGATCATCGCGACCTACCGTCCGACGCGCTGAGCACGACTCGACGAGTGCCGGTTACATGGGCGGGCAGGAACATACGCGTGCACGTCCTGGCCGGCTCCCACACCGGCAGAGTCACCACCGACACCCGCTATCACTCCCGCCTCCACGCGAGGAAGCGTCGACCTGGTGATCTTCTTGATCTCGCGGCGCTCGGAAAGCCTTGACGAGATCCGGTGACCACAACAATCCGCCATGCGGCTCCGGCTCCGGTGGCGGCCGAGGCCGCCTGACCAGCGCACGCGGTCCGGGCTCTGCTCCTGCGGGCGGACTGTGATCGACCTATACTCTCGTGGCTCGACAGCTCCTGCGTTGTCGAGCCGCAGAGGGTACGGGGGCGTGATGGAGCTGCGGGATATCGAGATCTTTCTGGTTCTGGCCGAGGAGCTGCATTTCGGCCGGAGCGCCGAGCGGCTTCGCGTCTCGCAGGCGCGGGTGAGTCAGGCCATCAGAAAACAGGAACGGCGCATCGGCGCCGCGCTGTTCGAGCGCACCAGCCGCACGGTGCGCCTGACCGACGTAGGACGCCAGCTGCGCGACGACTTGCAGCCGGTCTACGCGGGGCTGCACGAGTCCCTGGAACGCGCCCGGCTGGCCGCCCGCGGTGTCACCGGCAGGCTCCGCGTCGGCATGATGCCGTTCAACGTCGTTGACTTGTACCCCTATTGGAGGGCCTTCCGCTCGCGGCATCCGCAGTGGGAGCTGGAGATACGTCAGTTGGCGCTCGTCGATCCGTTCGGCCGGCTCCGTGACAACGACATGGACGTCCTCGTCACCTGGCTGCCCGTGGATGAACCGGATCTCACAGTGGGCCCGGTCCTGTTCACGGACCCGCGCGTCCTCGCCGTGGCCGCCGACCATGAACTTGCCGGACGAACGTCGGTGCGGCTGGAGGTATTCGCCGACTTCCAGCACGCCGTCGCACCTGCCATGCCGGATTACTGGGAGGAGAGCTACCTGCCCTTCCACACCGCCCAGGGTCGGCCGATCGAGCGTGGGTGCCCGGTGGCCAGCCCGGAGGATCTGGTCAACAAGGTCGGCATGGGCGAGATCATCCACGGCTTTCCCAGCCATGTCACTCGGCACTGGGGCATGCCGAACATCCGCTGGCTGCCCGTCACGGACCTGGCGGCCCTGTCGTTCGCTCTGGTCTGGCGCACCGAGGCGGAGAACGAGCTGATCGGCGCTCTCGCCGACACGGTCCGAGAGTTCGGCCCACTTCGCTTCTGACGCACCGCCACGTCGCGGAGTCGCCGACGCCCCCCGTCGCCATGAACCGACGTGTACCGCCGCCAGCCCGTCGATTCCACATGACCTCGAACAGCGCCGCCGCCGCCCGGGACGCCGGACAGTCCGGATAGTCCGGACACTCCATCACCGGTCCCGTGCTCTGGCCTCGTCGACTTCAAGCGGTAGCGGTTGTCGATGACTTCCGACGGCAGTTGGTGATCGACGGCTGCGGAGATGTCGACGAGTTTTGACGGCACTGCCGACGGTGGGGGCCGTCCGGCTGGAGATCCCTGAGGCAGGGCGTGGGATACTTGATCATGCCTGTGACTAATCCGTGGCTGGCCGGCCCGTCTCCGAAGCAGCGGCTCGATCGCGAGCGTCTGGAAGAGCGAATACTCAATCTGCTGTCATCGCAGAACATGTGTGTGCTCGCGACGGCGGGACCGGAGGGGCCGCTCGCGACGCCGGTGCGGTACTTCCACCTCGACTTTGCGGTGATGTTCTCCACGGCCGCTGGCTCGCCGAAGATGAGGAACCTCGCTGCGGATCCCAGGGTGTCGGTGGGAATCTTCGCTCCGCTGGTCGGGCAGGCCAGCAGCCGAGGTGCCCAGCTCTTCGGCCAGGCTCGCGTGCTGTCCGAAGACGAGCCGGACTTCGAGCACTACTGGCCGGCCTTCCGCTGGCAGTCCGACCACGTCGAACGGTCGCGTTCCCTCGACGAACCGCCGACGGGGCCGCTCGTCGTGATCGAGGCCGAGCGGATCGTCTATACCGAGCACTGGTTGCGGCGCGAGGGCTTCGCGCCGCGTCAGTTCTGGACCCGCGCGGACACGTAGTCGGAATCCTCCGGCCAGCTGTCGGAGCGGTCAGCCGGCTTTGGCGAGTTCCCCGGCTCGGGCTCGGGTGTTGGCGAGGCGGTAGGAGTCGGTGTCGGTCTCGATGATCGTGCCGTTGAACGTGAGCCGGTCGACGATCGCCGCGCAGCGCCGGGGATCGGTGAACGTCTTCGTCCAGCCGCCGAACGACTCGTTCGAGGCGATGGCGACGCTGTTCTTCTCCTCCCGCTCGGTCAGGGCCTGGAAGAGGAGCTCGGCGCCGTGGCGGTCGAGTTCCATGTAGCCGAGCTCGTCGATGCAGAGGAGATCGACGCGGCCGTAACGGGCGATGGTCTTGTTCAGCTGCTTCTCGTCCGCGGCCTCGACCAGCTCGTTGACCAGCTTCGTGGCGAGGGTGTAGCGGACGCGGTAGCCCTTCATCGCGGCCTCGGCGCCCAGGGCGATGAGCATGTGGGACTTGCCGGTGCCGGAGTCGCCGATCAAGGGGCAGCGGCCTGGTGTCCGGCGGAAGATGCGCCAGGCGCCACTCGTGCAGGGACGGAACCGTCGCCGGCGCCTGACCGGGAACCCGGACGTCTGGTGCGGTCTCGGCCTGGGCGGCCTTGCGGGCCACCAGTCGATGGAAGATCCGGGTGACCGTATGGCGCTGCTTGCGCGCGCGTTTAGGTCCGCCCGCAGGATCTCGTCGATCACCGGCTTGTAGGCGTCCAGCCCGGTCGCCCGCGGCGGCAGCTTCGACATCCGCGGCATGACTAGCACCTTTCACCGGGAGCACCTCGATGCTGCCCTGGCAAGAACCCTGGTGCCTCCCAAACTCGTCGACACCACCCATCCGTGGATCGGGGCGCCTCCCAAACCCATCGACAAGTGACCTCACTACTGCTCGATAAAGCCACGTGCTCCGATAACCGTCGAGTTATCAATCGACGAACGAAGTCGGTGTTGATCCTGACGTGGCCCTCGCGGGAGGCTTCGGGTACCGGGGCAGAAGGTCGTCGAGGGCCCCGGTACCCCCGTTCGGCCACCCTTCCCGCAATGCCCCGATCCGTCAGGCACGACTTCTCCCTGCCCTGTTCTCGGAAGAACCGGTCATGGTGTCACTGCCTGAAACGGGCTCACCGGTCACCGGAGCCAGGAGCCAGACAGACGTGAACAACAGGTTCGACATGACCGTGGCGTACGCGATGCACGACGCATTGCGCAGAGAGTCGCACTTCCTCGCCCGAGTCATCGCTCGTGTCGACCCCGATCCCCGGAACGTCCTGCGCAACGCCGCGGGCTGGAACCTGTTCCGGAGGGCTTTGCACGCGCATCAGGCCGCCGAGGACGAGGTGCTGTGGCCCTCCCTGCGGCAGGCTCTGTGCGGCCGGCCCTTCTTTCTGGCGCGGCTGGAGGCGCTCGAGGCCGAGCACGCCGCGCTCGCCGGAGTGCTTGAGGTGATCGACCAGGCCCTGGCCGACCCTGATGTCGGTCTCGAACTGCTCGGTGAGCTTGCCGGCTCGCTCGTCACCGGTCTCCGCGGACATCTCTGCCACGAGGAGGAGACTGTGTTCCCAGTGGTCCAGGTCATCCTGAGCAAAGACCAGTGGCAACGTTTCGAGCGCGTCCACGCCCAGCTGATCGAGAGCGATGCAGCGCGGATCCTGCCATGGCTCCTGGATGGCGCCACTGAGCGGACCGTGGCCGCCGTCCTGGCGCAGCTTCTGCCCGAGTCCGCGCACCCTGCGTACACGAATCAATGGCAGCCCGCCTACGCGCGGCTGGACCGGTGGGGTACCGGGGACGCTCTGGCCGACATGCCCACCTGATCGGCCCGGACGTCACCGAGCTGCTCCCCGACCTGACGCCCGCCCAGCAGTGGGACCTCACCGTCCACGAGGTCGTCGCGCGGAACATGCACGACCACCTGACCCTGGGCGAGGCCAGCAAAGCAGCCATCCACGCCATCGCCGGCCACACGATCAAGCTCTGAGACGAAACCCCGCGCGCACCGCGCGGATTCGAAGCACGTCACCATCCACTGAGCGAGGCGTAACGTCTCGCTCCTCAAGACGGGAACGTCATGAAGGTTCTGCTCACCGGTGCCACCGGCTACATCGGATCCGCCCTTACCGACCACCTCGCGGCAGCCGGCCACCAGGTCGTCGCGCTCACCCGGGGCGCCGAGCCGAAGCCCGGCCAGGCATGGCACGCCCAGCTGGTCGGCGACACCGCGGACCCGGCCTCGCTGGCCGGTGTGGTGACCCCCGACATCGAGGCCGTGATCCACCTGGCGCCCCCGAGCGGTGACGCCGACATCGATGCCGCCGTCATCGAGGCGCTCGCCACTCCGCTGCGTGGCACCGGCCGCCCCTTTGTCTACACGAGCGGCGTCTGGGTCCTCGGAGCCACCGGCGAGGCCCAAGAGGTCGGTGAGGAGGCGCCGGTCAATCCGATCGACATCGTCGGCTACCGCCCGCGGATAGAGGAGCGGGTGCTGGCCGAGGCCGCCGAAGGCGTGCGCGCGGTCGTCGTCCGGCCTGGCATCGTGTACGGCCGCGGCGGCGGCATCCCCGGCATCCTGGTCGAGCGGGCCCGCCTGCAGGGGGTAGCCGAGTACTTCGGCGAGGAGGGGGTGCGCTGGCCGACCGTCCATGTGGACGACCTGGCCGAGCTGTTCGTGGCAGCCGTCGAGCAGGCTGAGGCCGGCACCGTCTGGCACGGTGTCGGCGAGTCGGCCGTCCCGGTCCGTGACCTCGCCCGCGCCGCTGGCCGCGCAGCCGGAGTGCTCGCCGCCCCGCAGGTGGTGCCGGTGGAGAAAGCTGCCGAGGACTTCGGCCCGCTCTTCGCGGACGCGCTCGCCCTGGACCAGAGTGTCAGCGGTGCCGCCGCCCGGGGCGCCCTCGGCTGGCAGCCGGGCCGACCGGGCGTGGTGACCGAGCTGGTGTCGGGTTCGTACCGACCGGTCGAGGTGTTCGGCGCCCCCGACGGCGTGGAGACCGCTACCGAGGTGGCCGCGATCCGGCGTCTGGTGGCGGAGGTCGAGCACGCTCAGCAGAACGAGCTGGTCGACCGGTTCCTGAGCGTCTTCCGCCGGGAGGACCCGGTGTGGACCACCGGCCACGGCAAGCGGCTGTCGGGCTTCGAAGAGATCGCGGCCTTCACCCGGAAGGTTCTGCCCGGTGCGATGGCCGAGTTCACCGCCGTCTACGACGTCGAGCGCGTGCTGTTCCTGCGCCCGGATGTTGCCGCGGTGAACGTCCGTCAGCAGCCCGTCCGCCACGACGGCACGCGGATCACCGACCTGCCTGAGGGTCGCCCCTTCTACATCCTGGTCAAGGAGGACGGCGCCTGGCGTGTCGGCGCCGCACAGAACACCGTCGCGGTCGACTGACGGCCCACACGGCCCGCGGCGCGGGACCACGCTCGAAGCGGCAGGAGGACACATCCGGTCCAGCACGCGGCGGGTTGAGGTGGGACGCCGAGGACCTGCTGTGGCTCACGGAAGCGGGGGAGCAGGCCCGGGTGGACCTTGCGCGTTACGCGTTTGCGATCCGTGATGCCCCCACGAGGGCATCACGGTCGGGCTGGGGCTGCGTGGCCCGCTCGGCCGGAGCCGACCGGCCTGGGCCTGCACGGCCCATGTGACTGACCTCGCTTACGGAAGGTGCCGTCGGAGCGACTCCTGCCGTGCCCCATGCGTGCTGCCCAATAGCGGGGTGAACAGCCGCTGGTGCTGGAGGCCCGCCACGCGTGGGCGTCACGAGCCGCCTCGGCCAGCCTCGCTGGCGTTCTGCGACTTCCCCGGCCGGAAGCACCAGCTTCACCTGCGCACCACGAATCCCATCGAGTCGACGGTCTCCACGGTCACGCTACGGACCAAGGCCACCCGCAGGGCCGACAGCCCTGCCGCAGTCCTGGCGACGTGTTCAAGCTCGTTGAGTCCGCCCAGGGCCGCTGGCGCGCGGTCACCGGCCCTTCCGTCGCCCGGGTCCGCTCCGGTGCTGGGTTCGAGAACGGTGTCCTCGCGATCCGAGACTCATGTCAGCCGGCCCTCGGCGGACCGACTGCCGACTACCGAAACACGCTCTAGGTGTATTGGCCCGAAGGGTTGTTGACGCGGGTGATGGGCGGGTGTCCGTCGAGTGCGGTGTGGCAGCGGTGGTGGTTGTAGGTGTGGAGGAAGTCTGTCAGGGCCGCTGTCCGCTCGGTGTTCGAGGTGTAGGGCCGGATGTAGGCCCATTCGTCGAGCAGGGTGCGGTTGAAGCGTTCGACCTTGCCGTTGGTCTGTGGCCGGTAGGCACGTGTGAGTTTGCCGGTCGCGCCGAGGTCGGCCAGGACGTTCTTCCAGGCCAGGCCCTTGCGGTAGGCCCAGGCGTTGTCGGTCAGGACCCGCTCGATGCGGGTGATGCCCTGACTGTGGAAGAAGGCGGCCGCGCGGGCCAGGAAGCCCGCGCAGGTCGCGACCTTCTCGTCCGGGTGGATCTCGCTGTAGGCCAGCCGGCTGTGATCGTCGACGGCGGAGTGCACGTAGTCGAAACCCACGCTGCTGCGGGTGACCCGGCCGGCCTGACGGCCCAGGACTTTGTGACCGCCGCCGTCGGGGATCCGGCCGAGCTTCTTCACGTCGACATGGACGAGTTCGCCGGGCCGGTCTCGTTCGTAGCGGCGGATCACCGTGCCGGTCGGGCGGTCCAGCCAGGCCAGCCGGTTGAGCCGGTGGCGGGTCAGGATCCGGTGGACCGTCGAGGCGGGCAGGCCCAGGATCGGGCCGATCCGGGCCGGGCCGAGCTTGCGGGTCCGCCGCAGCTCGCAGACGCGGTCCTCGACCGCGGCCGCGGTCCGGTGCGGGGTGGTGCGTGGCCGGCTCGATCGGTCGTGCAGGCCCGCGTCGCCCTCGGTCCGCCACCGGCGGATCCATTTGTGGGCGGTGGCCCGGGAGATACCCATCTCGGCGGCCACATGGGCGACCGGACGGCCTGAGCAGACACGTTCGACCAGCAGTCGGGCCTTGACCCCGAATCCTGAACACGGGTTATGCGGCTGGTGTCAGCGTAGTTGGTGTGAGGTGGAAATCGTTCTCGAAGGCGATGGGTGATCGCTGTCCGAGGCGGGAGTGTCGGCGCCGGGTGTTGTAGCGGTGGAGCTATCGGAACGCGTCGAGTCGGGCTTCACGCTCGTTGGGCCAGCTCTTTCGTCCCTGCAGGGTCTCGCGTTTGAAGGTCGCGTTGAAGGACTCGGCGAGTGCGTTGTCCGCGCTGGACCCGACCGCGCTCATGCTTCGCCGGACCCCTGCTGACCTGCAGGCTTCGGCGAAGGCCCTGCTCGTGTACTGGGCTCCGTGGTCGGTGTGCATGATCGATCCCGCGAGAGTTCCGCGAGTGCGGATGGCCGCAGCCAGAGCGTCGGTCACGAGGTCCGCGCGCATGTGGTCGGCGATCGCCCAGCCGGCCAGACGGCGCGAAGCGAGGTCGATGACGGTAGCCAGGTAGCAGAACTTCCCGCCGTCGATGGGCAGGTAGGTGATGTCGCCGACGTACTTCGTGTTCGGCCTGTCCGCGGTGAAGTCTCGGCGGATCAGGTCCGGAGCCTTGGCTGCAGCCGGATCGGGGACGGTGGTGCGGTGCCGGCGGCGCAACCGGATCCCTTCGATCCCGGACGCCCGCATGATCCTGGCGACCCGCTTGTGGTTGACCGCCTCGCCGCTCGTCTCGCGGAGTTCGGCGGTGATTCTGGGGGCTCCGTAGGTGCCGTCCGATTCCTGGTGCACCGCACGTATCCGGGCGGCCAGCTGTGCGTCGGCCGCCTGCCGGGCGGCCCGGTCGGCGGCTGTCCGGCGCCAGTAGTAGAAGCTCGAGCGGCTGACGCCCAGGACGCTGCAGAGCCGCTTCACGCCGTAGCGGCGCTGCAGGTCGGCGACGCACTGGAAGCGGTTCACCAGCGCGTCTCCCCGGCGAAATACTTCGCCGCCTTCCGCAGGATCTCGCGTTCCTCCTCAAGCTCGCGGACCTTCTTGCGCAGAGCCGCGTTCTCCGCCTCCAGCGGGGCCGGCGGCTGGGCCGGTTCCGGCGACCGGCGTCCCCGCGGGCGGCTTGCTCCGGCAGCCCTCACCCAGTTCCGCAGGGTCTCCGGGTTGATCCCCAGATCGGCGGCGACCGACCTGATCGTCGCCTCGGGCCGCGACTCGTACAGCGCGACCGCGTCCGCCTTGAACTCCGGCGGATAGTTCTTCATGACCACGAGATGTCCGTTCTCAGATCCTCAGGATCCAGTGTCTCGTGTGTTCAGCATCAGGGGGCAAGGCCCGTCTCCTACCGAAGACGGTCAGCCGGGCATTACGGTGGGGCACGAAGACCTCCGTGCGGTGAGTTCCTAGACAGCTCCCACCACACCGGAGGTCTTCGCCATGATCAAGACCAGACCAGTGTCAACAACGCTCGTGATCAATACATCTAGGTGCGCGTTCCGGCGGTCATTCCTGCGAGGACCTGGTCGTGCACCTTCCGCAGGGTGATGACCAGGGCGACGAGGACGAGGTCCAGGATGAGGACCGAGGCCAGTGGGGGGAGTCGGAGGGTGACGGCACCGGCGAGGGCCAGGGCCAGGCAGGCGAGGAGGCGGGCGACCCAGGCTTGTCCGGTGGAGGCGCGGTACCACCATGCCTGGGTGATGACGTAGAGGATCGGGCCGCCGAAGAGCAGCAGGCTGAGGGTGGTGCTGCCGTGGCCGGTGGGGTGGCTGATGGCGAGCTCGGCGCCCACGGCGAGGGCGACCAGGCCGGCGAGCGTCGGGTATTGGCCGCTGACGGCGCGGCGGACCGGAAGGAGCTTGTCGTCCGTAGTCGCCACGTGCCGGGCGAGGATGTCCTCGCCGCCCTGGAAGTAGCTGGAGCACAGGCAGACGAGGGCGACGAAGACGCCAAGGCCGGTCGTCACGGTCGCCGCGTCCACCGGGGCTCCCGAGATCGCGGTGCCGATGGTGAGGACCGTCTCGCCGAGCTGGATGATGATGAACAGGCGGATCCGCTCCACCATGTGCTCGGCGTCGAAGACCAGGTCCCGGGAGGAGAGCCGGTCGCGGGGCAGGGGGTGGGCCAGCCAGACGCCCAGCATGTCGACGGCCGCCGCCGCCGCCCACCAGGCCAGTCGCGGTCCGTGGTCCATGGCCGCGCCGATCAGCCATAGCGGCACCGACACGACGGCCCAGGCCGTGACGCGCCGGTAGTGCCGGCGCAGGACGGGGGTCGGGGCGGTCACGGCGGCGGCGAGGTCGACCAGCAGGAGGATGGCGACCAGCGGGATCGCGAAGGCCCATGGCCGGTCGGCGAAGGCGTGCGGGATCTGGGCGTTCATGAACAGCCCCAGGCCCATCACCGCCAGCACCAGCCACCGGGTCCGGGCCCTGGTCACGTCGAGGAAGGTGGCGTCGAAGCTGGTCAGTGCCCAGGTGCTGAGGACGGCGATGAGCATCACCGCGGTCTCGGCGGCCCCGCGCCAGGACAGTTCGTGGAGCAGGTGCTCCGCCAGCTGGCCGATCGCGAAGACGAAGACCAGGTCGAAGAACAGCTCCAGCGGCGCGACGCTGCGACGCAAGGAGGCGAACGACGCGCTGCTCATGCCGGCACGTCGCTGCGGGGTCCGGGGCGGCTCTGCATGGTTTTCACGATCCGGTCCTCCGGCGCGACGCGCAATTTCTGGGTGTGGAACGCGTCGGTGCCCCAGGGGCGGCGAGGGGTGGCCGAGCGGGGTCACGTTCCGTAGGCGTGGTGGAGGACGGCGACGAACAGGGCGACGAGCAGGAAGGAGACCGCGCCCGTCAGCAGTACCTTCGCGGGATCACTCACCGGCCGGGCCTCCTCTCTGGCCGCCGGCAGGAAGTGGCCGTGCTCACGAAGCCATGTGCTTCATGCCGCGGGGAGGCGTTCCGATCGCTCGGACCGCCTCGGCGAGCGACGCCAGCTCCGGATGCGTGACAGCTTCGTCGAGCGCCTCGCGGCAGGCTGCGTCGTGTGTCGGCCGGGCCTCCAAGAGGAGCTTCAGCCCGCCGGCCGTGACGTTGGTGTAGATGCCGCGCCGGTCGGTCGGGCACAGGTAGCGGGAGAGGAGTCCCCGGTCCTCCAGGCGGCTGACCAGGCGGGTGGTGGCGCTCTGGCTGAGGACGACGGCGTCGGCGACCTGCTTCATCTGCAGGTGGCCGCCCTCGCCGTCGTGCTGGCGGCTGAGCACGTCGAGCAGGGAGTACTCGCGCACGCTCAGGTCGTGCCGGGACTGCAGGGCGCGCTCGATGTGCGTCTCGATCCTGCCGTGCAGCAGGGACAGGGCCGCCCATCCGCTGGCGAGTGCGGTGAGCGCGGGATCGGTGGCAGTCATGGGACTCCGTGTCTCCTTGCGGACGGGGGAGGGGAGCGGACCGCGGACCGCGGCCCGGGCACGCGCGGGCGTGTCCGGGCCGAGCGGGTGGGCCGTCGGTGTCCGGCGGCTCGGACGGCTCAGGCGGCGAGGGTCTTGTGCAGGGCGTCGAGGCCGTCGGCGTAGATGCCGGTGAACAGGTCGACCACTTCCTGCTCAGTGGCGCCCTTCGGGTTGAAGCGGCCGGACCACTGGACCTCGGCGACGTCGTCGCGGCCGGGGACCGTGTGGACGCGGAGGGTGGAGACGTACCCGTCGACGGGGAACGGTGCTTCGAGGATGGCGTAGCTGTAGTGGCGCTCGGCCTCGTCGAAGTCGACCAGGCGCTCGATGATGACGTCGCCGTCGGGGTTGGTGAGGCGGCGGACCCGGCCGCCTTCGAGGGCGGTGCTCTCGGGGATGTACGGGAGCCAGTCCGGGAGGGCGTCGAAGCCGCCGATGAGGTTCCAGACCTGCTGGGGCGAGGCGGGGACGACGCGGGAGACGGACGTGGAAGCCATGGTGGTGCTCCTGCGGTGGTGCTTGTGCGTGAGGGGGTGGGGGTGGGGTGGGGTGGGGGAGTGGCCGGGTCAGGCGTTGTTCGGCAGCGGGGCGGCCGGGCTGACCAGTCCGGCGGCGCGGAGGTCGGTCCAGAAAGCGGCCGGGACGGTCTCGTTCAGGGCCGCGGTGTCCTCGGCGATGCGGCCGGGCCGGGTGGCGCCGGGGATGACGGCGGCGGAGGCCGGGTGGGCGAGGGAGAACTGCAGTGCGGCGGCCTTGATGCCGACACCGTGGTCGGCGGCCAGGGCCTTCAGCTTCCCGACGCGCTCGATGATCTCTGCGGGGGCCTGCTGGTACTCGAAGTGGGTGCCGCCGGCGAGGATGCCGGAGCTGTACGGGCCGCCGACGACCATGTCGACGTTCTGCTCCTGGGCCATGGGGAGCAGGCGGGTGAGGGCGTGCTCGTGGTCGAGGAGGGTGTAGCGGCCGGCCAGGAGGAAGCCGTCGGGCTTCGGCTCGTCGAGGGCGAGGGTCAGCTCGATGGGCTCGGTCTTGTTGACGCCGAGGCCCCACGCCTTGATGACGCCCTCGTCGCGGAGGCGGGACAGGACGCGGAAGGCCCCGGTGCGGGCCTCCTCGAACTTGGCGAGCCAGGCGTCGCCGTGGAAGTCCTGGGCGATGTCGTGGACCCAGACGATGTCGAGACGGTCGGTGCCGAGCCGCTTGAGGCTGCCCTCGATGGAGCGCTCGGTGGCCTCGGCGGTCCACTCGTGGAGGATCTTGTTCGGGTTGCCGTGCTCGAAGAGGCCGCCCTTCTCGCCGAAGTCGGGGACGTCGGTCTCGTGCTCGTCGAGGATGACCCGGCCGACCTTCGTGGAGAGCACGTACTCGTCGCGGGGCTTGCCGGCGAGGACCTCGCCGAGCCGTTCCTCGGCGAGCCCGGCGCCGTAGAAGGGGGCGGTGTCGTAGAAGCGGATGCCGTGGTCCCAGGCGGCCTCGACAGTGGCGCGAGCCTCGTCGTCGGGGATGGCGCGGAACATGTTGCCGAGCGGGGCGGTGCCGAAACCGAGGCGGCCGGGAAGGACGTTCTTGAGCGACATGGGGGGGGGTGCCTTTGCGGGGTGGGGGAGGGGCCGGAGCGCCCTCCTGCGAGCGCCGCATACGAATGCAGGCGCGCCTTACATGTGAAGACAATACTTGCACGCGCTGGCTAATGCAAGAGCCATCTTTGCGCGCTCGCTTACTAATGGCTCGTACTCGCCCGCACACGTCCGCCAGGCCGTGCGGTGGAGGGGCGGCCGCAGTCTCCGGGGCGAGCGGGGGCGGCCACGTCCCCGGGGCGACTCTCCTCGTCGCCGTGGGCGACCCGCGCTCCCGGTTGGCGTCCACGTAACGGTCCAGGGCGACATCCAGCAGTGGAGAGGAGACCGGCCGCACGGTGGACGCGACCACCCTTCGTGCCGGACTCGTCGACAGTGAACCCCCAGGACGCTGACCAAATGCTTCGCAAGAAGCGAAGCACTGCTCCGATGGGCCCGCCGGGCCTTCCGGCGTCGGCGGGCTCAGTCGCCGCCGGTCGCCTTCGCGGTGGTGTTGGTGCTGATGCACTGGTTCTGCGGCGTCGGGACTGGGTCGCGGGTGTGGCCGCCGGTTGCGCGGGTTCCGTCGTCGTCCTCGGCGCCGTAGAGCTCCTGCGGCCGGCGACGGGCCGAGGCGTGGCGGATCCGCTCGCCACTGGGCTGGGGGCTTCTGTGGCCGTCGTCGGCCTTCACGGTGGTCGCACAGGCACGAGCGGTTCGGGAACGGAGGTCGCATGCGTGACGGTTCACCGTGTCTCGACCTGCCGGCGGCTGCGTTCTCCGTACGTCGGCCGTACGCCCGCCTCTCCGTGTCCCGCGGACGCAGGCGCGGCGGAGGGCTGCCTCTGTGACGTGACGGCGAACGTCGTGAGAACAGTAATCAAGGGCGAGCCACGTACGACTTAGGAGTCCGCGCGCGGACTCGGGCGATGCCGTGACGGTCCCGCTGTGGCGGGGCAACGCCAGTCGTCGTGACCAAGAACGCCCGGCCCCAGGAGACGGCCGACACCCCGCCGAGCGAGCCGCAACCCGCGACCGCCAGGCCGGCAGTCGGATGGTGACCGTGGGCCCGGGGGCGTCAGGGTGTGCGCGGGACGACCAGGCCGGATTCATAGGCGAGGACCACGAGTTGGGCTCGGTCGCGGGCGCGGAGCTTGGTCATCGCCCGGTTGACGTGGGTTTTCGCGGTCATCGGGCTGATCACCATGCGGTCGGCGATCTCGTCGTTGGACAGACCCCGCGCGACGAGCGCGACCGCCTCGCGTTCGCGGCCGGTCAGATCTTCGAGCTTCGCCTCCGCACCCGTGTCGAGCGGCTGGGACACGTACCTGTCGATCAGCTTGCGGGTGATCGAGGGGGCGAGCAGGGCGTCGCCGCGTGCGGCCACGCGGACGGCGTGCAGGAAGTCGTCCGGGACGATGTCCTTGACGAGGAATCCCGCGGCGCCGGCGCGCAGCGCCTCGAAGACGTACTCGTCCATGCCGTAGTTGGTCAGGATGACGACGTGCACGTCGGCCAGGGCCGGATCCGCGGCGATGCGCCGGGTCGCCTCGATGCCGTCGACGACGGGCATCTGGATGTCGATGAGGGCGATGTCCGGCAGGTGTTCCCTGGCGAGCTTCAGGCCCTCCTCGCCGTCGGCGGCCTCGGCCACCACCTCGATGTCCTCCTCCAGGTCGAGGAGCGCGCGGAATCCGCTGCGGATGAGCGGCTGGTCGTCGACCAGCAGGACTCTGATCACGAGGTCCGCTCCACGGGGAGTTCGGCCCGGACGGTGAAGCCGCCCTCGCCGCGCGGTTCGGTGCGCAGGAGGCCGCCCAGGGCGGTGACGCGTTCGCGCATGCCGAGCAGCCCGACGCCGGGCACAGGGGCGTTGCCCGGCGTGGCCTTGCCGTCGTCGTCGATGCGGAGAGCGAGGGCGTCGGGCCGGAAGTCGATCCGGACCGACGCCGTGGTGGCGGCGGCGTGCCGGACGATGTTGGTCAACGACTCCTGAACGATCCGGTAGGCGGTCCTGCCCACCGCGGCCGGCACGTCGTGCCGCTGCCCCTCGATCGTCAGCGTCGTCTCCAGACCGGTCCTGCCGGCCCGTTCCACCAGTTCCGGCACGTCGGCGAGCCCGCGCGGCGGGGCCGTGTCGTCGTCGCGCAGCGCCTCCAGGGTCGCGCGCAGCTCCCGGCTCGCCTCGCGTCCGGCCTCCTGGATCGCGAGGAGCGCCTCCGGCACGTTCTCGCCGCGTCTGCGGGCCACGTGGACGGCGACTTCGGACTGCACCTTGATGACGGAGATCTGGTGGGTGAGCGAGTCGTGCAGTTCCCGGGCGATGTGCAGCCGTTCCTCGTCGGCACGGCGCCGCGCGGCCTCCTCCCGGGTGCGCTCGGCCTCCTCCGCACGCTGCTCCGCCTGCCGCACGGCCTCCCCAGCGGCGAAGGCGGCGATGAGCCAGGCGATCTCCAGGGTGCCGCGGGCCTGCACCGACACCTCGCTCAGGGGCCCGTCGCGGAAGGCCAGGGCGGTGAGCTGCAGGGACACCAGCAGGGCGGCCGACGCCGTCACCGCCAGGACGCGGTGCCCGGCCCGCACCACGGCGTACACCGCGACCAGGTACGCGACGGTGAGCACGTCGAACCCGACCGCCTGGTAGCCCACCGCGCACAGCCCGGTGACGGCCAGGACGACGACCGGAGCCCGGCGGCGCGCGGCCAGCGCCAGGCCGCCGACCGCGAGGAGCGCGTAGCCGAGCGGGGCGGGCCCCGTGCCGAGGTGCTCCCCGGACCACCCGTCGCCCAGCATCAGCGCCGCCACACCGGCGGCGATCACCCAGTCCCCGACACCAGCCGGTACACCGAACCGTCGTATGCCCATGCGCGCACCCTAGCCAGATGTCGCCTCCGGCGAGTCCGGCTTGCGGATGACCGACCGCCTACCGCGTCCGCGGTACCCGCGCGGCTCCTGCCGCGTGCGCGGTAGCCACGTACGCCACCGGTGGCAGCGCGAAGTGCGTCCGTCCGCGGGACGACCGGAGGCAGGTCCGGCGGACACGATCGGACGACATCCACGAGCAGGAGTCGTACGAGGAGAAGGAGCACCCCATGTCCGTCCGTCACGTGCTTGCCGCACCTGCGGCCGCGCACGCTTCGGTCCGGCCACTCGCCGCCGATGCCCACGCCCCGACCCGTTCCCGCTGCACTTGCCGTACCTGCCGTTCCCGCCCTACCTGCCGACCGGCCGACCGCACCGTCCACGTGCGCGCGTCCGCGTGAGCGAGAGAAAGGGAACTGAGGAGATGATGATGGCAAGCGGGACCGCCCCCACGGGCGGGGCTCTGGCGGGTCTGGGCCGCTTCTGTTTCCGGCGCCGCCGCCTGGTCCTCCTGATCTGGATCATCGGTGTGATCGCCGTGGCGTTTGCCGGCTTCTGCTACGGCGCCGCCCCCGACAACGACTTCTCCGGCGGAGGCTCGCAGTCGGCACGGGCGCAGCAGCTGATGGAGAAGCACTTCCCCGAGGAGCAAGGGGACAGACTGACTCTCGCGATCAAAGCCGAGAAGGGAATCGACGATCCTGCCGTCAGGCAGAAGATCGAGAAGGCCATCGCCGATCTGGCCGCCTCGCCCGTCACCGGACCGGTGACGTCGCCGTACCAGGACAGGAGCCTGGTGACGGAGGACCGCCGTATCGCCCGTACGACCATCCCGCTGAGCGCCAAGGAGGTGGAGAAGAGCGAGGTCAAGCCCCTGGTGGACGCGGTCAAGGATGCCTCCGACGGCACCGTCACGCTGGCGCTGGGCGGTTACATGGCCGAGAAGGCCGAGACACCCCCGCAGGGTCCGGCCGAGAGCGTGGGTCTCCTGGCGGCGGCAGTCATCCTCTTCATCGCCTTCGGGTCACTGGTGGCGATGGGCCTGCCGATCGTGACCGCCCTCCTGGCGATCGTGGGCGGTCTCGCCCTGATGAAGCTGGTGGGGCATCTGGTCCCCGCGCCGAACTTCGCCCTGACCTTCGGCGCGATGATCGGGCTCGGCGTCGGCATCGACTACGCGCTGTTCATCGTGACCCGCTACAAGGACGGCCTCGGGGACGGTGACGACCCCGAGAGCGCCACGGTCAAGGCCATCGCCACGGCGGGGCACGCAGTGCTGTTCGCCGGCACGACCGTGGTGATCGCGCTGATGGGCCTGCTCGTCATGGGGCAGCGGCTGATGACCGGGCTGGCCGTCGCCACGTCGATCACGGTGCTGGTCACGATGATCGCCGCCCTGACGCTGCTGCCCGCGTTCCTGGGCTTCACCGGACACAGGATCAACTCGCTGCGCCTGCCCCGTCGCACGTCCCGCCGCAACCGGTCCGGCGACGCACCGCCTCAGGAACGCCGGACGCTCGCCGAACGGTGGGCCGGAGCGGTGCAGCGCAGGCCGCTGGTCGCCGCGCTCCTCGCCGGCGGGACGCTGCTGCTACTGGCCGTCCCCACGTTGTCGATGCGGCTGAGCCAGCCCGACGCCAGCGTCCAGCCCCGCGACCGGAGCAGCTACCTCTCGTACGAGATCCTCTCCGAGGGCTTCGGCCCGGGCTACGGCGCACCCCTGGTCTTCGCCACCGAGATCGACGCCCAGGACGTCGATCTGCGTCCCGTCGTCGAAGCGGTCGGCGGCACCGAGGGCATCGCCTACGCCACGCCGCCCCGGGTCAGTGAGGACGGGAGGGCCGCCACCTTCATCGCCTTCCCCACCACCGGATACCAGGACGAGGCGACCACGGACCTGGTGCACAGGCTCCGCGACGACGTGCTGCCCGGGACGCCGGGCGGCGACCAGGTCCTCGTCGGCGGACCGAACG
Organism: Streptomyces sp. NPDC058955; assembly: GCF_042741435.1. Classification (NCBI taxonomy): domain Bacteria; kingdom Bacillati; phylum Actinomycetota; class Actinomycetes; order Kitasatosporales; family Streptomycetaceae; genus Streptomyces; species Streptomyces sp. NPDC058955. The sequence continues at coordinate 37,605 of NZ_JBHYKM010000031.1, forward strand.
CCGGCACCATCGACACCGCCGACGAGGTCGGCTCGCGCCTGCCCCTGATGATCGTGGTCGTCGTCGCGATGTCCATGGTGCTGCTGATCGCGCTGGTCCGGTCCGTCACGATCGCCCTGCAGGCCGCCGTGATGAACCTGCTGTCGATCGCCGCGGCCTACGGTGTGCTGGTGGCGGTCGTGCAGTGGGGATGGCTCGGCACGGCCCTCGGGTTCCCCGCCGCCATGCCGGTCACGACGTGGACGCCGATGATGATGTTCCCGATCCTGTTCGGCCTGTCCATGGACTACCAGGTCTTCCTGATCTCGCGGGTCCGTGAGGAGTACGAGCGCACCGGCGACACCCGCACGGCCGTCGCGGCGGGGCTGGCGCGGACCGCCAAGGTGATCACGGCCGCGGCCGCCATCATGATCGCCGTCTTCACCACCTCGCTGCTCGGCCCCGACGTCGCCGTCAAGCAGGGAGGTCTGGGGATGGCCGTCGCGGTGCTCATCGACGCCACCATCGTCCGGATGATCTTCGTCCCCGCGGTGATGGAACTGTGCGGCAAGGCCAACTGGTGGATGCCCGGACGCCGGGCACCGAAGCCGACCTCGACCGCACCGGCCGGAGCCAGGGAGGAGGCCAGGGTCTGACCCCGCTTCAGGTCCGTAGATGCCCAAGGGCACGGCCGGGGCCCGGTCGGCTGTGCATGGGGGCGGGCGGTCCGTGACGGCATCGGTCCTCTGATCGTTGTCGGGGCGCATCCTTTCCACGGCATCGGCGGGCGGCCGCTGCGAGGGCAGGGCGCTGTCGGCCACCGCATGCCGCGGTGGGTGCTCCGCCCTTCCTGCTCTGCGGCTCTCCGCCCCCGAGGGCTGGAGCGAATCCGTGTCGACCGAGGGGACCACATGCCCAAGGAACGCCTTGATCCCGCCCTGCTCAGGCTGTGCGGTGTGCTCGCTGTGGGTGCCTTCGCTCCGCTGCTCGACAGCACGATCGTCTCCGTCGCGGTCGACGCGCTCGCCGACGACCTCGGTGTCCCGACGACGACCGTGCAATGGGTGAGCACCGCCTACCTGCTGGCGTTCGCGATGGTCATGCCGGTGAGCGGCTGGGCCGGCGACCGGTTCGGGACGCGGCGGGTCTGGCTGGGCGCGCTGGCCCTGTTCACCGTCGGCTCGCTGCTGTGCGCCTGCGCCTGGAGCGCCGGGTCGCTGGTCCTGTTCAGAAGCCTGCAGGGGGCCGGTGGGGGACTGATGATGCCGGTCCTGCAGACCATCATCATCCGGGCCTGCGGCGGCCGACAGGTCGGGCGGCTCATCGCGGTCGTCTCGTTGCCGGCTCTCCTCGGCCCGGTCCTGGGGCCGGTGTTCGGCGGGCTGCTGCTCGGACACTTCGACTGGCGCTGGATCTTCTACGTCAATCTGCCCGTCTGCGCGCTCGCGCTGTACCTCGCCTGGCGAGGCGTGCCCCCGGATCCCCGGCAGCGGGCTTCCCGCCTCGATGTCGTGGGGCTGGTGCTGGTCTGCCCGGGCCTGACCGCGCTCGTGTACGGGCTCTCGCAGTGCGGCGGCCAGGACGGTGCGGGAGGAGGACGGGCACTCCTGCCGCTGGCGGCGGGGGCCGCCCTGGTCGTCGCGTTCGTCGGACGGAGCCTGCGGAGCAGCGCGCCCCTCATCGACATGCGTCTGTTTCGGCGGCGCTCCTTCGCCGCGACGTCGGTGCTGATGTTCGTCGGCGGTTCGACCATGTACGGCGGGATGTTCCTGCTGCCCCTGTACTGCCAGCTCGTCCTCGACGAGGGCGTCGTCGCCACCGGCCTCCTGCTCGTTCCGCAGGGCATCGGCGCGCTGGCGGCGCGAGTGGCCGGCGTACTCACCGACAGGATCGGGCCGCGTCCGGTCGTGGTGGCCGGGCTGCTGCTGAGCGCCGTCGCGACGTTGCCCTTCGCCGCCTCGGTGGGGGAGGGCTCGGTCCTCGGCGTCGCCCTGTTCCTCCGTGGCCTCGGCACCAGCGCCGTCAACCTCGCCGTCACGGTCGGTGCCTATCAGGGGCTGGACGACTCCCAGGTCGCGGACGCCAGCACCACGACGCGCATCCTCCAGCAGCTCGGCGGCTCCTTCGGCATCGCCGCCCTCGCCGTCCTGCTCCAGCGCGGCGACCACACCGCCACGGCCTTCGCCCACGCCTTCGGCCTGACGACCGCCCTCGCCCTCTGCGCCGTCATCGCGGCAGCGATGCTCCCCGGCCACCGAGCCGAGGCCTCAGTGCCCCTGGCGACAGTGGAAGGACGGCCCTGACGGCTCCTTGCCGGCGGCCTCTTCCGGCCCATCCGACCGGTTCCGGACATTCCGTGGGTGACGGGACCCAGCCAGATGATCACCCTTGCGTGACCTCCGCCCGCCCGTCCCTGTTGACCGGGCATGAACATCGAGAGGATCCGTCACCTCACCTTCGACGGCTTCAACTACCGGTACCGGATCGTCGAGAACGCCGCGCCCGCCACCGAGCCCGTCGTCGTGCTCGGCGGTGCTTTCCAGGACATGTACGCGTATCAGCGGCTCGAAGCGCGCTGGTCGGAGTCCGCGACCGTCATCAGCGTGGACCTGCCGGGATCGGGCGCGGCTGATGTGCTGCCCGCCTCGTACGACTTCGACTTCCTCACCGGCGCGCTGGCGGACCTGCTGGACCGGCTGGGACTGGGACGGGTGAACATCTTCGGGGCCTCCTACGCCATGCCGATCGCCTACGGCCTGGCCCAGCGGCACCCTGAGCGCGTCGCCCGCCTGGCACTCGTGGGCGCCGCTCCCGTCTACCCGCCGGACCAGCGCGCCGCGCTGCGCACGATGGCCGACGCCCTGGAGTCGGGTGACGCCGGCGCCTACGCCCGTATGAGCATCGCGGCCCTGTTGTCCCCCGCCGATCGGGACGTCCACAAGCGCGCGGTCGTCACCCGCGTCCTCGCCCGCACGATGGGTTCGGTCGCGCAGGCCGACATTCCCCGGCATCTCGCCTCGACCTACCGTGTCATCGACTGGCAGGGGCTGCGGCCCGGGGGTGTCCGGGACGTTCCGGCGCTGGTCTTCACCGGTGAACACGACAGCCTCACCCACCCCGACCTCGGGCGCGAGGTCGCCGCGACCATCGCCGGAAGCGTCTTCACCCTGATCCGGGGCGCCGACCACCTCTGCCATCTCGAACGGCCGTCGGAGATGTCCCAGTTGCTGGATCGCTTCTTCACCGATCAATCCCTCGACGACCTGCCGTACCTCACGCCCCTCGAACACCACGCCAGGCCGGCCGCCCTGGTCCCGTGACGGCTCCCCAGCGCCCCACGACCACCAGCCCGCCACCGCACTCCCCTCGCCCACCTCTCACCCGCCCACCTCTTACTCGCCTACCTCTCAAGGGACACAGATGTCCGACCTCCGGCCCGAGACGGCCGCGACGACCGAGTCCACCGACCACGGCTTCGTCACCTACACGGACGCCATCCTCCACACCCTGGCGCGCGATCCCGCCCTGCCCGTGATCATCTGCCCTGACCGCCGGCAGATCACCGCGGGCGAGCTGCGCGACAGCGTCCACCGGCTGGCCCGCGAGCTGATCGCGCGCGGCGTCAGGCCCGGGCAGACCGTCTCCCTGCTCACCGGCAACACCCCCCAGGCGCTCGTCGCGCGCTACGCGGCCAACCTGGCCGGCGCGCGCGTGACACCCCTGTACGACGGGCTGAACGCGGACGCCCTGGCGCACCTGGTGGACGTCGCCGATACCGAGTTGCTGCTGGCCGACCCCACCCGGTACGCGGACCTGGACCGGCTGAAGCCGCTCCTCCACGTGCCGATGCTGGCGACGCTGGGCCCGCACCCGCACGCGGACGACATCTGCGCGGCGGCGGCCGGGCAGCCGTCGACGCCCGTCGCCGTGCCCGTCGAAGCCGACGACGACTGGTGCATCCGCCACACGGGCGGCACCACGACCGGGCTGCCCAAGAGCCTGCAGATGAAGCACGGTCCGTACCGCCGCACCCTTGACCACCTGTGCTCCCCCACGGGCGCCCCGCCCCGCTATCTGGCATGTACGCCGCTCACGCACATCGCGGGGCTCTGGGCGGACGTGGCGCTCCTCCAGGGCGGCTCCGTCGTCCTGCAGCCCGCCTTCGATCCCGGCGAAACCCTCGCGGCGATCGAACGCGAGCGGATCACCCGGCTGTTCCTCCTGCCGCCTCTCCTGCACCGGCTCCTCGACCATCCCGCGCTGCCCGCCACCGACACCTCCAGCGTCCGGCAGGTCACCTACGGCGGCAGCCCCGCGTCGACGGCCAGGCTGCGGCAGACCGAGAGCGTCTTCGGCAAGGTGCTGCAAAGCTGGTACGGACAGAACGAGACGCTCGGGCTCACCGAAGTCCTGCCCGAGGAACACGACCGCGTCGGCCGGCACGGGCAGATCACCGTCGGCCGCGCCATGCCCGGAGTCGAACTCCGCATCGTCGACCAGGACGGCAGCGCACTCCCGGCCGGCAGCGAAGGTGAGGTCCACGCCCGCGCGCACAGCGCCATGAACGGCTACTGGAAGCAGCCCGAGCTGACCGCCCGCGTGCTGCACGACGGCTGGGTGCGCACCGGCGACATCGGCTACCTCGACGACGACGGCTACCTCTTCCTCGCCGACCGGGGCCACGACACGATCACCGTCGACGGCACCCGGGTCTATCCCAGCGAGATCGAGGAGGTGCTGACGGCCCACCCCGCCGTCGCCCAGTGCGCCGTCTTCGGCATGCGGCAGGACGACGCCTTCGAGCGCGTCCACGCCGCCATCGTGCCCACCCGCGGTCACAGCGCCGACATCGACGAGCTGCGCCGCCTCGTCGCCGCCCGCAAGAGCGATCGCCATGTCCCCCACACGTTCCACGTCTTGAAGGCCATCCCGCTCAGCAGCATGGGCAAACCCGACAAGCACGCCCTCCGCCGGGCACTCTCCTGAGCGGCAGCCCCACAACGACCCGGTGTGTGCGGAGGTGGTCGACGGCGCGTCCTTCCACCTAAGGGAGATGCCGGTGCCGGCCTCGTGGCACAGGCCGGGCGCGCGCCCGCCGTTCGGTCGAGCCGCCGCGGTCAGTCCGCCGGGATTTCCCGACGAGCGGTGAAGCGGTCCTGGGAAGCCAGGACCGTGTCCGCGTGGTGGGCGGCCCAGGCGCCCATCGCGCGGATGGGAACCAGCAGGGCCGTGCCGGCCTCGGTGAGGGCATAGTCGACGCGCGGTGGCGCTTCGGAGTAACGGCGGCGTTCCACCAGGCCGTTGTACTCCAGCCGCCGCAGGGCGTCGTTGAGCACCTTGGGGCTGATCCCGCCGATCCGGTCCAGCAGCGCACGCGGGCGCATCGGGCCCTTCTCACCGAGGACGAAGACCACCACGCTGTCCCACCGGTTCGCCAGCACTTCGAAGGCGACTCGGGCCCGGCAGTCCGCAGCGAAGATGTCGCCCCCCAGCTCCTCACGCTCTCCCATGCGTCCCATCCTGCCCGGTCGATGCACACCGTGTGGTGCGTATCGACCCGCCTAGCGTCCAGGGCATGACGTCGGACGACACGAGCACGAAGAGGAGCAGGGGCATGCGCATCGGAATCCTCGGCACGGGATCCATGGCGACGGCGCTGGGCGGCGCCTGGGTGCGGGCCGGGCACCAGGTCCTGGTGGGCGGCCGGCACACGGCGGCCGCAGCCGAGACCGCGACCCGGATCGGAGCGGTCGGGCACGGCAGCCTCGCCGAGGCCGCGGCACACGGCGAGGCCGTCCTGATGGCACTACCGGCGGACACTGCGCCGCTACTGGCCAAGGAACTCGCCCCCCTTCTGGCCGGGCGGACGCTGCTCGACTGCACGGTACCCATGACGCCCGGCCCGGACGGGCCGTCGCTGACCACTACCGGCGGCGCGGACTCCATCGCCGCGCGCATCGCGACCGCCGCGCCGGACGCCGAGGTCGCCAAGGTCTTCGGCATCTGCCACGAGAGCATCTGGACCCTGCCCCGGCCCGCGTTCGAAGGCGCGCCCCTGGCCGTGCCGTTCTGCGCCGACACCCCCGCCGCGACCGACCTGACGACGGAGCTCATCACGTCGATGGGCGCTGCCCCACTGCACTGCGGCGGACTGTCCCGCGCCGCCCTCCTGGAGGCGACCGCGGTCTTCGCCGTCGGCGTGTGGTGGTCCGGCGGCGAGGCACGCCACGTCTTCCCCGCTCCGGCCCTGGCCCCCGGCGCGGTCGACGACGAACCCTCATGAGCCGCCCTACGGGTTCCACGGCGACCGGCTCCCCGGGTGATGCCTACGCGAAGGTGGCGTCGGCGCCCGGCGCCCACCGCTCGCCGGGGCCTACGGTGCTGTGGTGGTGTCGGAGCAGGGGGGTTCCACGAAGTGCTTGCCGATCTCCGTCTTCCAGTGGGCGGCGACGGACTCGGTTGTCGTGTCAGCGGGCACCGGGCGGGTGAAGCGGGCGATCCATGTGCCGGCCTCCGGGCCGAGGACGGACACCTCGTACCGGTTGCCGGGCTGGAGCTGGGCCGCCGAGTCCTTCGGCAGGCCGATCTCCGCTTCGTCGGGGAGCCGGCCCTTGTAGACGGCGAGGGTGCGGACCTTGAACGTCTGCAGGCCGACGTCGGTGCCCTTGGCCACGTACCGGCCCTGCTCGACGACGTCGACGAGGGCGAGGTTCTGGGCGCGGGCGGCCTCGGCAGCGTCCGTCAGCGTCGGCACGCACAGCGCCTCGACGTCGACCGGGTCGTCCTGGAGGTAGGCGTAGCCGCCTGCGCCCACCGCGGCCGCCAGCGCGAGGCCGACGGCCCCGGTCGCGAGCTTGTTCATGGTCATCGACCCACAGTTTCTTGTGGTTGGCCTTTTCGACGTCGTGGACCCAGGTGATCTCGTAGCCGGGCGACGACGTATCGCAGCCGATCCTTCGACGCACCCCGCGGCGTCTGCTTGCGCAAGCAGACGTCACGCAACGTACCGTATCGGTTACTCACGGGCATCCGGTGTGGATCTCGCATCAACGCCGAGGGCGCGCGGGAGCGCGCGGCCACCGCCCGGCCGGCACCGTCTCTTCAGCGCGATCACGTCGGCCCGTTCAGCAGCGGCTGACGGGCCGGCAGGGCTCTCCCCGACTTCCGTCGCCTCAGTGCCTAGGCCAGTGCCGTCTGCTCCGTCCAGACGGCTGGGGCGGTGGAATGCCGCCCCAGCCTCGTCGGTCAGCCGCCGAAGTCGGCCCGGTGATCCGCGGCCCACCGGGCGTAGGTCCGCGCGGGGTGGCCGGTGATCTGCTCGATGACGTCGTTGACGGGCGCGGGCTTGCCGACCGACTGCGCCATCAGGGAGAACAACGCGCCCAGGAACTCGGGGTCCATGAACTGGCTCATCTGCTCCAGCACAGGCTCCGGGTCGAGGTCCTCGATCGTGAGCGGGCGCCCGAGCGTCTCGCCGAGGATGCGGACCTGCTGTGTCTGGCTCAGCGACTCGGGCCCGGTCAGGTCGTACGCCCGCCCCGCGTGCCCGCCGCCGATCAGGATCCGCGCGGCCACCTCGGCGACGTCCCGCTCGTGCACGGCGCTGAAGGCCGCTTCGGCGTACGGCGCGCGAATGACGTCACCGCCCTGGAGCTGCATCGCGAACGTCAACGAGTTGACGGCCGGGAACAGCAGCCGCAGGAACGTCCACTCGATCCCGGACGCCTCGACGGCCCGCTCGACGTCGCGGTGGTACTGGGCGATCACGTCAGGCTGCCGCTCGGCACCCGGGACGACCGCCCCCGAGGACAGGAACACCAGCCGCTGCACCCCGGCCCGGCCCGCGGCCTCCAGCAGCGGAGCGACATCCATCCCGTACTGCAGGACCAGGAAGGCGGCCTCGACGCCGGCCAACGCCGCCGGCAGCGTCTCGGGCTTGGTCAGATCGGCCCGGACGACGTCGACTTCCCGCGGAAGCCCGGCCCGCTCCGGAGTACGGGTCAGCGCGCGCACCGGGGCACCCGCGGCGACCAGCTCCTCTACCGCCTGCCGTCCGAAGTGAGCCGTGGCGCCGATGACGAGATACATGGAAGTTCCCTTCGTGCTTGATACTTGGGGTCTGAGGGGGGAGGGGGAGGGGGCAGCCGACAGCCGGCGGATCAGCGAACCTTGCCGAAGAACTGCCGGATGTCGCCGACGAGCAGATCGGGGGCGTCGTGCGCGGCGAAGTGGCCGCCCCGGTCATAGACGTTCCACGAGAGGATGTTCGCGTGGTCGCGGTCGGCGAACGTCCGGATGGACTGGAAGTCCCAGGCGAAGTTGGCCAGGCCGAGGGGCACGGTGGTCGGCTCGGGCACGGAGGTGCCCCGGCCGTTCGACTTCTGCTGCACGGGAGCCGCCGCCGCGTCCTCGTAATAGAACCGGGCGGCCGAGGCGGCCGTGTTGGTCAGCCAGTAGATCATCACGTTGGTGAGCACGTAGTCCGGGTCGAGCGAAGCGCCGAGCAGCTGCGCGTGCCAGCCCAGCAGGCCGGCCGGAGAGTCGGCCAGGGCGTGCGCCAGATTCTGCGGCTCGGTGGACTGGAGCTTGTCGTACGCGCCCCGGTTCCGGGTGAACCACTCGGCGAACGCGAGCTTGCCGCGCTCCTCCTCGGAGAGACCGGCCAGCTCGGCGGGGTCACCTGACGGGAACGAGAAGACCTGCGTCACGTGCACGCCGCAGACACGCCCGGGGTCGACCCGGCCCACCTCGGGCGAGATCAGCGACCCGCCGTCGTTGCCGACCGCGCCGTACCGGTCGTACCCCAGCCGGCGCATCAGCTCGGCCCAGGCCCGGGCCACCCGGTACCGGTCCCAACCACGCTCCCGGGTCGGCCCGGAGAAGCCGAAGCCAGGCACCGACGGAATGACGAGGTGGAACGCGTCCGCCGGGTCGCCGCCGTGGGCCCGCGGATCGGTGAGCGGGCCGATCACGTCCAGCCACTCGACCACCGAGGTCGGCCAGCCGTGGGTCAGGATCAGCGGCGTCGCGTCCGGCTCCGGCGACCGCACGTGCAGGAAGTGGATGCCCTGGCCGTCGATCTCGGTGGTGAACTGCGGGTACGCGTTCAGCTTCGCCTCCCAGGCCCGCCAGTCGTAGCCGGTACGCCACCGCTCGACCAGCTGCTTGACGTAGCCCACCGGGACGCCGTACTCCCAACCCGGCGGCACCGGGCCGGCCGGCGCCGACTCGCCCGCGGGCAGTTCCTCCGCCCACCGGGTCCGCGCCAGCCGCTGCTGGAGATCGTCGAGGTCGGCCTGCGGGATGTCGATCCGGAACGGGGTGATCGTGCTGTCGTTCGTCATGGCATCAACATAGGATTCCTTTAGGCAAGATCCGTTCCTAATGAACCGGCAGACTCCGAAGAATGTTGGAAACCTCCGCGCGACTGCTGCGCCTGCTCTCACTCCTCCAGACGCCCCGCGACTGGACCGGCGCCGAACTGGCCGAACGGCTGACGGTCAGCACCCGCACCGTCCGCAACGACGTGGAACGCCTGCGCAACCTCGGCTACCCCGTTCACGGCACCCGGGGTGCGGTGGGCGGCTACCGACTCGGGGCCGGCGCCGCACTGCCACCCCTGCTGCTCGACGACGAAGAGGCGGTCGCGGTGGCGATCGGGCTCCGCACCGCCGCCGGGGGCACCATCACCGGGGTCGAGGAAACCTCGCTGCGCGCACTGGCCAAGCTGGAACAGGTGCTGCCGGCACGCCTCCGTCGTCGCGTCGACGCCCTCAAGCAGTACGCCGTGGCGGTGCCGCGAGACGACCTGGGCCCGCGAGTGGACGCCGACACCCTGAGCGCCCTCGCCGCGGCCTGTCGTGACCACGAGCGCCTGCGATTCGACTACCGGAGCCACGACGGCTCCGAGAGCCGACGCGAGGTCGAACCGTACCGGCTGGTCAACTGGGGACGTCGGTGGTACCTCGTCGGGTTCGACGTCGAGCGGAACGACTGGCGGACGTTCCGGGTGGACCGGCTTCACCCCCGCACCCCGACAGGTCCCCGATTCACCCCCCGCGATCTCCCCGAGGAAGCCGTCGACCAGGTGCGTCGGGGCGTGTCATCGGCAGGCTGGCGATACCGGGCCCACGTCGTCGTACACACATCGGCCGAGCAGCTGGCCGAGCGGATCAACCCCGCCATCGGCACCCTCACGTCCGTGGACGACACCAACTGTCTGCTGGACACCGGCGCGGACAGCGTCGAGGCGCTCGCCGTTCACCTCGGCCTGCTCGGCTTCGACTTCACCGTGACCGAACCCGCGGAACTGGTCGAACTGGTGCGGGCACTCGCCGACCGCTACCACCGGGCCACCGAGCCGCGGCCTCAGGACACCTGAGGATCCGCGTCCGCAGCACTTCTGTGCGTGTGGGGACAGCCGTGGCTGCCGAAGGTTGCCGGAATGGCAAGTCCGATCGCGCCGGACGGGTGCCGCGCCGCATGATCGGTGGGCAGCCGCGTCGCCGAGAAGCGAGGAGAAGCCCATGCAGCCCGAGCCGACCACCGAGCTCCGCCACCGTACCGTCGAGGCCCCGGCCGGACGTCTCCACCTGGTCGAGCAGGGCACCGGCCCGATGGTCCTGCTCGTGCACGGCTTCCCGGAGTCCTGGTACTCCTGGCGCCACCAGCTCCCGGCCCTTGCCGCGGCCGGCTACCGGGCGGTGGCGATCGACGTACGCGGCTACGGCCGCTCCTCCAGGCCGGAGGCGACCGAGGCCTACCGGATCCTCGACCTGGTGGAGGACAACGTCGCGGTCGTACGCGCCCTCGGCGAGGAGAGCGCGGTGGTCGTCGGCCACGACTGGGGCTCCAACATCGCCGCCACCTCCGCCCTGCTCCGTCCCGAGGTCTTCCGCGCCGTCGGCCTGCTGAGCGTCCCCTACGCGCCGCCGGGCGGTCCCCGCCCCACCGACATCTTCGGCCGGATCGGTGGTCCCGAGCAGGAGTTCTACGTCTCCTATTTCCAGGAGCCCGGCCGAGCCGAGGCGGAGATCGAGCCCGACGTCAGGGGCTGGCTCGCGGGCTTCTACGCAGCCCTGTCCGCGGACACCATGCCCACCGATGGCGAGCTGGACCCGCACTTCGTCACCCGAGGAGGCGGCCGGCTGCGCGACCGCTTCCCCACCGGGGCTCTCCCGGCCTGGCTGAGCGAGGACGATCTCGACGTGTACGCCGGGGAGTTCGAGCGCACGGGTCTGACCGGCGCGCTCAACCGCTACCGCAACATGGACCGCGACTGGGAAGACCTCGCCCCCCACCGCGGAGCCCCGATCAAGCAGCCGTCCCTGTTCGTCGGCGGCGCTCTGGACGCCTCCACCACCTGGATGTCCGACGCCATCGACGCCTACCCCACCACCCTCCCCGGCCTGTCGGCCTCCCACCTCCTGGACGGCTGCGGCCACTGGATCCAGCAGGAACGCCCCGACGAGGTCAACCGCCTGCTGACCGACTGGCTCGCCACCCTCCAGGGCTGAAGCAGGCCCCCCGCAGCAGCAGTCCGCGCACCGGCTCGGTGCCCGGTGTGGCAGCGGCGCCGGAGCCCCGTGCCCCCGTGTCCCCGTGTCCCCGTGGATGCCGGTCCCTCCACGCAGGGCGGCCCGGACCACGGAAAGGGTCCCCTGTTCCGAGAGGGCCCTCCCGCTGCTCGGGCAGTCGGCTTCGAGGAAGAGGCGGGTTCGGCCAGACCGGCTCCGGCGCCGCGGGCGCGGCGATACGGTGGTGAGCGACGTCCCGTTCCGCTCCTTCACGGAGGCATCGATGAGCGAGCAGCCGACCCCCGGCGGCACCGCACGGCAGCACCTGGACCCGGCGGCCGCCGACGCCGTACGGGCGTACGCGGCCCGGACCCGCGAGAGCGCCGACCAGTTCGCCTCGGTCCTGGAGGATCTTGCCACCAACGGGCTGCCCAGCGTCGATGAGTGCACGCCGTGGGAGGAGCTGCGCGAGAAGCACCTCGCCCGCCTCACCGCCCAGCGCCCGGCCGTCGCCTGATGCCGCCTCACGAGCGCCGGCGAGCCCGGATCGCGTTCTCCGACGCGGCCGCCAAGCAGCTCGAAGCGCTCACCGACGAGGCCGAGCTCCACGCGCTGGACCGCGCCCTGGTCGTCATCTCCGTCGACCCCGAGATCGGTGAGCCGATCCCCGGCGACACCACAGGCCCCCAACTCCTGCAGTACGCCGACGAGGTCGAGCGGGTACGCCTGCTGTACTTCGTCACCGCCCTGAAGACCGTTGTCGTCGTCGCCTACATCGAGGTCTAGCCCGTCCCGCCGGCGTCGGCCGTGCACCCCACGTCGCGGGTCGGATCCGGAACCGGCGGCAGGCAACCCGACACGGCCTCGCACCCCGTCAGTCAGGCAGTGTCTCCTCGGTCGGCTGCCGCTGCCCGTGGGCTGGCCGATGAGTTTCGCGGACCGTTACCGTCCACCCCCGCAGTGATCACGACGGAAGGTGGCGCGATGAGCTACGCAGAGGTCAACGGCCTGTCCCTGTACTTCGAGGAGCACGGCTCCGGCGAGCCCCTGATCCTGCTGCACGGCGGGCTGGGGGCCGGCGAGATGTTCGCGCCGCTGGTGCCGGCGCTGTCGGAGAGCCGCAGGGTGATCCTGGTTGATCTGCAGGGGCACGGGCGGACGGCGGACATCGACCGTCCGCTGCGCCCGGAGCTGATGGCGGACGACATCGCCGCTCTGATCAAGCACCTCGGACTGGAGGAGGCCGACCTGCTGGGCTACTCCACGGGGGCGGATGTCGCTCTGCGGACCGCGATTCAGCACCCGCAGGCGGTGCGCCGGCTCGTGGTCGTCTCCACGCCCTGCCGGCGGGACGGCTGGCACCCGGAAGTCGTTGCGATGATGGACCAGATGAGCGCCCAGTCAGCCGACATGATGAGGCAGTCCCCGGTCCACGAGCTCTACTCCCGGCTCGCGCCCCGGCCCGAGGACTGGCCTGTGCTGGTCGGCAAGACGGCCGAGCTCAAGCAGCAGCACTACGACTGGAGCGCGGAGGTCCCCGCCATCACGGCGCCCACCCTGCTCGTCTTCGGTGACGCCGACTCCATCCGTCCCGCGCACATGGTGGAGTTCCATGCCCTGCTCGGCGGCGGCTTGAGGGACGCCGGCTTCGACGGTTCGGGCCGCTCCAGCGCCCAGCTGGCCGTCCTGCCCGGCGCCGGCCACTACGACATCCTGAGCCACCCCCACCTGGCGGCCACCATCATGCGGTTCCTGGCGTCATGACCTGAGCCGGACGAGGAGCACGGCCTTGTGATCGCCCTTCTCCGGGATCACGCGCCGGATCCCGCGACGCCGCAGACACCTGCGGACGACGCCGTTGCCGTACGCCTCGTCAGCGCATGTGCGCCCGTACGTGCGCGTGGCGGCGGCTCGCCGGACTGTTCCCGGAGGAACCGTCCCCGGCCGCCGCCGACGTGCTCACCCTGATCCGCCACCAAGGGGGTCAGTTCGCGGTGATCCGCAGGACCCCCGTCACGGTTCCCTGGAGGTAGGCGCCGTCGGGGGCGACGGTCCCGGCCATCTGGAGCGTGTCGTACAGCGACCCGATGCCGACCTGGTGGGAGCGGACGACCCGCCCGGTGGCCGGGTCGATCTGTACGTAGCGGTACGGGTCGAGGAGGCTCGTGCCCTTCGTGCCGGGGATGACGGGGTCGCGTACCACGGTGTGCAGGGTGTTCGTGGCGGTGGACAGCTTCGGGACCGCCGCCGAGCGCAGGGCGTTGTCCCAGACGACCGCGCAGCCGGTGCCGTCGGGGCGGATGTCGACCCGGGTCAGGCCGCCGGCGAAGTCCGCCGAGGAGGGTTCGGAGGGGCCTGCGCCGTCCGGAAGCGCCGGATACGGGTAGCCGTAGGTGCCGGCGACGTAGACGCTGGTGCCGGCGCCGACGGGGGAGTTCTCGCTGCCGGGGCCGCCGGAGGCCACCAGCACGGGCGAGGAGCAGACCTCCGTCCCGTCCGCTGTGCGGTACACCTTCAGTCGGACGGTCGTGTCGGCGTTGTCGACGATCGCGACCCACTCGGTCCCGGAGGACGGGCCGAGGAACGTCGGGGTGGATCCGCTGCCCCAGCTCAGCAGCCCCGGCTTGCGGGCCCGCCCCCGGTCGTACGCCTGCCGCCAGACGATCCGGGGGACGCCGTCGTCGTCCGCCGTCAGCAGGTACGTGGCGTGGGTGCTGGTCACGGCGGTGCCCTCGGGCGCGGTGGAGATGCTGTTGGCGACCCGCTCCCCGGCGGGCAGCCGCAGCGACGTGACCTGCCCGGTGCGGTCGTCGGCGAGGCCGACCGTGCCGCCCCCCGTGGCGAACCAGACGCGGCCCCTCCAGTCCGGCGACAGGCCGGTCACCGCGTCGCCGTCGGGGACGGCGGCGGCCAGGGAGAGCCGCCGGTCGACCGAGAGGCGCCAGGCGCCGGATGCGTCCCTGCGGTGGCCGACGCGGAGGAGGCTGCGGCTGCCGTCCACGACGACCAGCCGGTACTCGTGGTCGAGGTAGGCGTAGACGCCACCGAGGAGCGAGCCCTTGGTCAGTTGGAGCGAGGTGAGGGACGCGCCGGTCGCCGGGTCCAGGAGGTGGACGGTCGGCACCTGCCCGAAGATCGGCGTGCACAGCACCACCGGGAGGCCGTCGGAGCCGACCAGGACGGTGGGGCAGGCCGAGGCGAGGGCCGCCCGCGTCGAGGACAGGGTGCCCGCACCGGGCCCGGCCAGCGGGGTGGTGTCGGAGGACCCGGTGTCCCCGTGCATGGTGGCCGTGCCGTCGGGGCCCGCGTACGGGTTGTGCGGTGGTACGGGTACGGGCACGGGTACGGAGGCGGTGGCCGCGATCGGAGACGCGTCGGCGGCGAGGGCTCCGGTGGGGACGGCGCCTGCGGGAAGGGCTCCGGTGGCGAGGGCTCCGGCGGCGAGTGCGAGCACGGAGAACAGCGCGGCGGCCGGGGTGCGGCGGCGGGCGCGGGGGCGTGTGCTGACGACGGGATGGGGGACGGGCAAGGGGGCGGGCATGACGAGGTCCTTCCGGGCGGCGGGGCTCGCACGGAGGCGAGCCGGGAGGGGCCGCGCGCACGGCGGGAGCCCCCGCGCCCGCAACCCGATCGCCCGGGCGTCGGGGCCTCAGGACGGCAAGGGGGAAGGGCGGGGAGCGTTGATGCGGGGGGAGAGCGGTGCGCGCGGGCGGCTCCGGCCGTGCGGACACGGCGGGCCGGTGGGACCGCGGCCGGGCGCGTCGGGGCGGGGCCGCGGGGGTCAGCGCGGAAGGCGACAGAGCGCGCCCGACGTCCGTACGAGATCGACGTGACGTCGGCGCGTGAACAGCGGGCGCCGTGGATGCATGGCTGTGAGGGAACCAGGTGCCCAGCGGCGGGGTCAAGGCTCTCCGCCGACTGTTCCACGGATCGGGACGGAGGGAGGAAGCGGGATCAACGGGGCGTAGTGTGCCCGGAGTTGGCGCGGCCGGGCCCTTTTTGGCGCTTCCGGGCCCTTTGGGGCCCGGCCCCATGCCGCCACACGCTACCGATAGGGCGTCTGGGCGCTGCCAACTGGTCGAGGCGGACCGTTCAGCGCCTTCTTACGCGTCCGCGCGGCTCCTGCCCACACCCAGATGACGCCGCGAACCGGACAGCGGCCCAGAAGCGGCCCCCTGATCGACGCTCACCTCTAGTGCCACATCAGACAGGTTCGCCCTGTTGTGACGTGACGCGCCGTTCGGATGCTGGTCCGGACGTCGCGGTGTCGCCAGGCTGTCCGGGTGGCAGAGCGAGTACGGGCTCGGGAGATCGATGATGACGAGGGCAGGCGGCTGCTGCGGTTCATCCGCAGGGGCACGGGATCGGTGGTGATCTGGCGGCCGGCTCAGGTGGTGCTGCTGTCCGCGCAAGGTATGTCCGTGGCGAGGATCGTCGAGGTGACGTTCACCAGCGCGGCCCGGGCTCGAGACGTGATCCATAACTTCAACGCCGACGGCTTCGATTCGCTCTACCCCAAGTACAAGGGCAGCCGGCCGAGGACCTTCGCCCTCCCCGAACGACGCGAGATCAAGAAGATCGCCAAGTCCAAGCCAGCCGAGCACGGATTGCCGCTTTCGACCTGGAGCCTGGCCAACCCGGCGGACTTCCTGGTCGCCGATTGGGGTGGTCGACGACATCAGTCACGAGGGCCTGCGCATCATGCTCCGCGAGGAGGGCGTGTCGTTTCAACGCATGAAGACCTGGCAGACCTCCCGTGACCCGGACTACGCCGCCAAGAAAGCCCGCGTCGGGCACCTCTACGCGCTCGCCGACGGCGAGGTCATACCCGAGGACGATGAGCCCGAAGTCGTCTTCTGCCTTGACGAGTTCGGCCCGCTCAATCTTCAGCCCCACCCCGGCCGGCAGTGGGCCGAACACAGCGCACGACACAAGGACCCGGACCGGGAGCCCCGGCCCCGCCGCCGGTCGACCTACACCCGCCCGCACGGGTTACGGCACCTGCTCGCCGCCTACGACCTGGGCGAGACAAGCTGTACGGCCACATCAAGCTGAAGAAGAACCGGACGAGGTTCCTGGAGTTCTGCCGCTACCTGCGCAGCATCTACCTGCCCAAGATGCGCATGGCGATCGTGCTCGACGACTTCTTCCCGCACCTGACCGCGAAGAAGGACACTCGGGTCGGAGAGTGGGTCACGGTGAACAACGTCGAGCTCGCCTACACCCGAACCAACAGTTCCTGGCTCAACCGCATTGAGGCCCAGTTCACTGCCCTGCTCTACTTCGCCCTGGACAGCACCGACCACGCCGGCCACAAGGAGCAGGGCAGCATGATCCGCCGCCACATCATCTGACGGAACAAGCACTCCTCTGACCAGTGCCATCGCAAGGTCGTGACCAGGGCGAACATCGCCTGAAGCGGGCCGTGTTCGCGTTCACGGCTGCGCTCAGGCAGCACCCCTCCTGGCATCACGTTGCCGGGGCCTGATCGGCAAGCCACCGCTTCACTTCGTGCCAGGCGGCCCGCTCTTCCGCCTTGGTGCCCCACCACCACCAGAAAGGCGAGTCGTCGGACGTCAACTCATCCCGCCACCAGTCGAGACTGTCAGCCAGGTGACGGCGGGCGACCGGTCCCGTCTCCGCCTCCCAGCGGGCGAGCCACGGGGCGGCCGAGGAACTCGCGGTCACGCAGCTCTCGAACACCGCACACGCCGAAATGGGCGGCGACTTCGTCCTCAGGGTCTGCGTCCACCATGCGTCCAGGAATCCGGTCACCGCCCTAGCCTGCTCATTGGGCCACCGCGACCAGCCTGCCGCGGCCAGTCCACGGACCATGAGATCGGACTCGGCCTCGCCCTCGGCGAGCATCACGACGAGCTGCGGCAGCACCCGACGGATGATGGCGGGCTGGTCGCCCCAGTGGAAAGGATCTTTCTGCGCGACCCGGCGGACGAGGTCCGCCGGGAGTGGGACGCCAGGCGTCCGCAGCAGCTCGACCTCGCCCTCATCGAAGCACCGGCCGCAGCCGGCCTCGTCCGCTTGGGCCGTCATGCCGCCGAAGGTCTTTGCGACCCTCGCTATCGCAGCGGCAAGAACACTGTCATCCGGAGAAGTCACCATGAATCCCGTCAAGACTCCAGCAGGCTGCCCCGGCCGAAGAGAGCGACGTTACCAGGCGACAACTCAGCCATCAGAACGGGGCGAACGTTGCCTGACGCGGCACTAGCTTGAGTTTCACCCCCGCCGGTTGGAACGCGCGGTGCTACCGCTCTCGGAGGGCGGTGACATCCGACGCCCTGCAGGGGTGGCAAGCCGGACCATGCACCACTGACGTGCGGAGAGAGTTCAGCACTCGGGCCCAGATGCAGGCACGCCGTCCTTATGGGAGGTCGGCGATGACCCTGGAGCGGCGGCGGCGAGGCTCTGCCGTAGGCGTGTCAGGCGCGCGATCTCCGCGTCCAGGGCGGCAAGACGATCGGCCACGACGCCACTGAACCCACCGGGGCGGCCGGTGCAGGCGGCCGACGGCTGCTCCTGAGCGAGGGCATCCAGTCGGTGGGCACGGCGGCGGAGGTCCTCCAGGGTGAGGCCCAGAGCCAGCAGGCTGCGGATGACGCGGATGCGGGCCACCTCGGCCACGCCGTATTCGCGTTGACCGGACGGAGTGCGTGGCGGAGGCGGAAGCAGGCCGCGCGCCTCGTACAGGCGCAGAGCGCGCGGGGTGGTTCCCGCGGCCTTCGCCGCCTCGCCGATCCGCATGTCCGCCCCGCTCTTTCTACAACTCCACGATGGTCGCTCCGAAGGAGCGGCCCGCGATCAGTTCGGGCAACGCGCCCGGAGCGTGCTTCATTCCGCGCACCAGGGTGTACGGGAACTCGATGTCGCCCGCCCGCAGCCAGTCCCCGAAGCGGGTCTCCCACTCCGCCTCGACGTCCGGGTGGTCCATGCCGTTGTAGCCGGCGATCGTCATGCCCCTGGTCAGCAACCGGAAGGTGTCGAGCACGACAGGCGCGCTCCCACCCGCCCGGTCCGGGGACAGTTGGCCGTCCAAGGCACCTACCAGGGCGATCCGGGCGCCGTGGCTCGCTGCGTGGACGGCGGCAGTGAGCTGTTCACCACCCACGGTGTCCAGGATGACGTCGATGCCGTCCGGCGCGACCTGCGCGAGTTGCCTGCCGAACGGGACCGAGCCGCGCAAGACGGTGGCGTCATAGCCGAGTTCCTGCTCCAGCCGCCGGGCCTTGTCCGGTGAACCCGTGCTGCCGACGACCCGCGTGGCGCCCAGCAGCCGGGCGATCTGACCCGCCATCGTGCCCACAGCACCGGCGGCGCCTGTCACGAAGACGGTGTCGCCCTCATGTACCCCGGTCAGCCGAGTAAGGGCGCCGTACGCCGCACCGCCTTGGGCGAGGTGCCCCACCGGATCGGGAAGGGTGTCATCCAGCAGCCTGCACTCGGCGGCGGCAGGCGTCGCGTACTCCCGCCAGCCCTGGAGGTGCAGCACCAGCCGTCCCTTCTCCAGGGGGCCGTCGAGCACCTCGCCGATCGCAGGGCCGAACAGGGCGTCACCGGGGTACAGCGGCGGCAGCGGGACATCGCGTGTCTCGCCCCCGATCAGGGTGCGCAAGCCCGGGAAGACGAGGAAATGTGTGTTGCGGACGCGCACCTGGCCGGTCTCCCGACGGGGGACCGGCGCTTGTACCAGGGCGAAGTCGTCCGGAGTCGGCAGTCCCTCGGGGCGGCGGAGGAGGCGTACGAGTTGGTGAGTCGGATTCATGGTCGGACGCTAAACCCTGCCCCATGGGTCAGGGGCAAGGCTCTGCGCCAAGACTTCCGTGGAAGCCGCCGCCGCGTTTACAGGGGGTGGCCGGTGACGAAGAGGGTCATGCCGCACCGAGTGCGGCCGGGTCGGCTCGGCCAGCGTGAGCCGCTCGCGGCGGGACCGGCCGCAGCGGTTCGGCCCACGCGGCCAGCGAAGACGGCAAGCGGACAGCGGCCCCGGCGGCCAGCGCGGCCCGCAGCACGCTGCGGCGCGTCGTACCCCCCTGCCAGTTGATCGGCGTGATGGTCATGGGCCCTCCTGTGGTGGCGGAGCGTCGACCGTGCCGCGAGGGCCAGTCCGTGGGCACGGGGAACACTGTCAGGAGCCCCTTCCACCCAGCATTGGCCCACACGGCGCCAACCGAGGGCCAGAGTCTAGGACGGCGGCCGGCCGCCAGGGCCCGTCCGTTTGGCGGCACGGGGCGAGAACGTCATCGGTCCGATCCAGCCCTGGCGGACGAGGGCGACCTGGGAGGGCAGCGGTGACACCGGGTCGCCAGAACCTGGCCCGGGCCGCTGACCGGATCGTCAGATCCTCGTCCTCGACGAGCCGTCTACCCATCCGGACCTGGCCTCGCGCCGCGAGCTCGTCGACATCCCGCGCTCCATGGACGTCACCGCTGACTATGGTCCGACCGGCTGGATGTGCCGGTGGTTCACGCCGGGGTGCTCCGCGCGCCGACGGAGTCGAGGTTATGAAGGGAATCGAACGGAATCGGATGGAAGTTCGCTATCCGAATATTCCCGAACATCAACCCCAGGAGTTGCAAGATGCGCCCCATCAGAGCGGCCGGCCTCGGCACGGCCACGCTGGTCACCCTCCTCGCCTTCACCCCCGTCGCGGCCGGCGCGACGGACGCCGACGCTGCCGAGACCGGGGGCAAAACCCGGACCCTTACGTACCTGGCCGAGGCGCAGCAGGTGACCCGCTTCCCTGTCACCCTCGGCACTGTCTCGCAGGGCGACCGGGTCGTCGTCCGCTCGGACCTCTTCGACGAGGCGCACAACAAGGTCGGCGAGACCCACGGCTCCTGCACCACCACCCGCGGCGGCGCCGACGAAGCGGAGCAGTGCCTCGTGACCTACGTCCTCCCGGACGGCCAGCTCACCACGCAGGGGGTGTACTTCAACTACATCGACCAGGGTCCCTTCGACGCCGCGATCACCGGCGGCACCGGGAAGTACGACAAGGCGCGCGGCTCGGTCCACTCCGAGACGATCGACACGGACCCGAAGGTCGTGAGGCGCTTGACGATCCACCTCGCCTGACGGACCCCAACGTCCACCTGGCCCCCGGAATCCGGCCTTCTCCCTCGCGTCGCAGCATGGGAGACGGTCGTACGAAAGGAACTGCGGGTCAGGGGGACGTCCGGGGCGGCTCACCCTCCAGTAGTTGCTGGCCTTTCGATCTCGACGGGTGGGCTTTGAACGGAAGACTCGATCGGAGATCGCGGCTGGCTGCGAGTCTGGGAACAGGGAGGAGGCGATTCTCGGTGGACACCGTGACTTCCAGGGGGCGGTCAGTTTGAGTGAACCCCGGAGTTGGGTCTGAAGTCCGTGGTTTCGTCTCGGGATGTCGTGTCATGGCCGCCTGCCCATGCGGGCCCTGGCCTCTTTGAGGTGGCTCGGGCGGCTGCTCAGCCGCAGCTGAGGGCCTGCGTAGCCGGCTCCGACGACTGTGATCACGGAGCCGATCGCCGGCCAGTCTGCGGGGTTGACATCATCGTCGTCGATATAGACGCGGTCGACCACGCCGCTCTCCCCGGACGGGATCTGGACCCTGAGCCCGTAGTGCATGTGGCGGATCACGGCTCCGTCGCTCACGGACCACTTCGACAAGCGCTCGGCCATGGCACAAGTCTGCCAGCCGGCGAGGGGAGGGGGAACTGATCGTCCGTGAGGCCTAGCGTTGTGTACCAGAGCCGCAGCGCTGCACACGGTCACCGCCGCCCGGTGCGCCGCTGGTCCGCGTACGCCCCCCGACGTCGGCACGGCGGCAGGATCGGCGAGCTCGGTGAGCGCGTGGACGCAGGCGCGCATCCGGTTCGGGCGGTCCATCCCGGGGGCCGTGTCCGTACTCGCCATGGCCGTCCGCTACTTACCGCCGTGCTCACCACTGCAGGTCAGGACTCTGCTGCGAAGCAGCCCTCAGCGCCTTTCCGCGGGGCTGGCGGACGGGGAGGGACGAATGGCGGCGAGTCTGGTCAGGGAGCTGGGCGAGGCGGGAGAGTGCGCATGCCCGTGATCGGAAGCCGGGAACGGAGCACCCGGCAAGGGGAGAGCACAGCCAAGAGAGGCGGCGTAGTGCGGGGGCGTGTAGCAGTCGGAGCGGCGTTCCCGGAAGTCCTGGTGAATGCAGCCCACCATGGTGAGTTCGGCCCTGGATCTGGGAGACCACACCCCTGGCTTTCCAGGTGAATGGTCCTGCTGATAGGGAGCTGATAGGTGTTCGGGCCGTGCTTGACCAAGGGGTGGGGGAGCGGTGCGGCCGGTGGTTCCGGCCGCCCGGTGCCCCGCCCATGAGGCACTTCGGTGGCTGTCCAGGACGAGCGCGTGGAGCGGCTCGGTCGGGAGCCAGTGCCGTATCAGAGGACGTTCGCCGTCGCTGGCGGCGTGCTCGGGAGGTGAGGCCGATCTGGGACCGGAAGCGGAACCACAGGCGCTTGCGTCTCCATGCCGCCTCGGTCGCGAGACTGTCGACGCGCCCCCCTCCCCGGCTGGTGAGCTTCAACCACCAAACGGCGGCGACCTCTGGATCAAGCAACGGGCAGGCGCTCTTCCGTCGGTGAAGGGCATCCGCTGCGATGGTGAACCGCTCGTCCCACGACGTTGGCGGCGCGCAGCCTTTCCTCGGTTCGCCAGGTGTAGCGGCCCCGGACGTCCTCCAGGGTGAGCACCGTCCCGCTGCGGTCGGTCGACGTGCCGGACGCTGCAACCGCCAGGGCCGGTGACAGCGACAACCGGATCCGTAGGTGCCCGATCCCCGCCGGACGCCGGCCGCCTGGCCTCCGAGCCGGAGGTCGCGCGGTGCCAGTCCAACGACCGTACTGCCGTATCCGCGGCCGACTGTGGGCTTCGTGGCCAAGGCTGTCTCCGTCGCTCGGGTCCACGAACGCAGTGCCTGAGGGGTGCGCGGCCATCGCGATGTCCGCGTGTGCCGGAGCACGTTGGCGGAGCCCAGCCGCGCTGACCCCTGGCAGCCGCCCCGGCCTTCCCGGGCACGGCGCCCTCCACCGACGCCCAGTCAGGTGATGATGCGGTGGACTCCACAGCACCAGGCTGGGCGACGGGTTTCAGTGGGCCATCGCTGCGAAGCGCAGCAGCAACTCGCTGGTCGCCTTCGGCGCTTCGAGCATGGGGAAGTGCCCGACGTCGGGCAGCTGCTCGACTCGCGCGTTCGGCACCGTGTCGTAGTGGTGCGCAGAAGACGGATCCCAGCGAGGGTCGGCAGCGCCGAAGATCACCAGAACGGGGACGTCGAGTGCGGCCAGACGCGCGGGTACGCTCCTGTCGGCGATGTACGCAGTGTTGTGGCGCAGCACCGTCCTGAACGTGCGGTAGCCGATGCCCCGTACGTCGGCGACCAGGTCGTCCGGAACCTCCACCGGGCGGTGGCACACCGCGGTCACCCCCCGGCGGAGCATCGCGTCGGAACGGATTCTCCAGACGAGCGGGCCGAGCGGCGGGTCGATCAGGACCCGAAGGAAGGCAGGCTGCGGAAGGAGGGCGTCGGGACTCGGACCACTGCTGATCAGCGCGAGCGCGCCCACCAGGTCAGGGCGCTGTTCGGCGAGGGCGGTGGCGATGTACCCGCCGCTGGAGTGCCCGACCACGGTGACCGGACGAAGGTCGAGCTCATCGAGCGCCTCGGCCAGCCTGGCTGCCTGCTCAGTCACGTCGTACGACGGTGCGGGCGGGGACTGACCGTGGCCCGGGAGGTCGATGCGGATGACGTGATACCGGCTGGCCAGTGCCGGGATTATCGGGCCCCAGGAGCTGCCCGAGGCCCCCGATCCGTGGATGAGCACCAGCGGCGGAGCCTCCCGCGGGCCGTCGTGGACCATGTGCATCCCGTGCACTTGCTTGCCGTCGTAGATAGCCATGCTCGGGAGGATGCCGGGGCTACCGGTCCTCGGTCTTGTACAAATGTCGTCACGGGGCCGAACACCGCCAGGACTGCCGTGTCCACGGCGAGCGGAACTTGTGCGAAAGCCGACCCGTTCGAAGGCGGCAGTCAGCGGCAGTCAGCGGCAGTCAGCGGCAGTCAGCGGCAGTCAGCGGCAGTCAGCGGCAGTCAGCGGCAGTCAGCGGCAGTCAGCGGCAGTCAGCGGTTCATTGGGCGCGCCCCCGCTCTGTCGTCAAAGGATCCTTCGAAGACAGAGCGGGGGACGGCGGCGTCACAGTGGAGGGCGCGGCGCCCTCAGTCGGCCATCGGCCGTCAGGTGTGGTCGCGGCGGAGGAAGTCGCGGATGAGGGCGCCCCATTGTGCGGGCTGCTCGACGAACGGGAGGTGCCCGGTGGTGATCTCGGCGTAGTGGCTGTTGGGGATGGCTTCGGCGAGCTGCCGGTGGTGGTGCGGGGTGACGAGCTGATCGAGCGTGGTGGAGATGACGAGGGTCGGCACGCTCAGCGTGGCGAGGTCGGCCCGGACGTCGACGTGGTCGATGAGCAGGTCGAGGTGCTCGGGTGTGCCGGGCGGGATGGTGGCTGCGGTGGTCTTCAGGGCGGTGTCCAGGTCGTCCTGGCCGATGGCGTCGAGGACGGGTGCGCTGAGTCCGATCAACGAGACGAAGGCGGCCAGTTGCTCCAGATTTCCTGCGCGCAGCAGGTCGCGCCAGAGTTCGGCGGCGAGGAGGAGGCGCGGGTTGGGGTGGGCGAAGCCGGCGGTCAGGACGAGGGCGGTGACGCGGTCGGGATGACGGGTGGCGGCCCGGATGGCGATCGGGGTGCCGAGCGAGTAGCCGGCGATGGCGAAGGTGTCCTGACCCTCTTCGACGGCGGTGGCGACCAGTTCGTCGGCGAGGCCGTTGAGGGTGAGCGGAGCCGTGGCGCGTTCGGTGCGGCCGGTGCCGGGGTAGTCGGGGCCGATCACGGTGTGCTGGGCGGCCAGGGTGTCCATGATAGGGCCGTAGTTGGCGTCGATGCCGCCGCCGGCACCGTGGGCCAGGAGCAGGCCGGGGCCGCTGCCGCGCACGATGCGGCCGAGGCGGGAGGTCGGCAGAGCAGGGGACATGCTTGTTCTTCTCCTTCAGGTTCCAGCAGTGGGTGATCACTGCCTGCTGGTGCGGTGGTGGCGGGCGGTCGCGGCGGCGATGAGCACGGCGCCGCCTGCGAGCAGACCGCCGATCCAGGGCAGATCGGTCAGGGTGAGGCCGGCGGTCAGGGCATGGCCGCCGAGCTGGGAGCCCCCGGCAACGCCGAGGTTGAAAGCGGAGGCGCTGATCGCCGTGACCAGGGTGGGTGCGGCAGGGGCAGCGGCCAGCGTTCGGTCCTGCAGCAGCGGGATGAGGGCGGCCGCGATCACCCCGAGGGCCAGTACGGTGACGGCGGCCGTCCACCGGATCCGGCTGGTGAAGCTGAACACGGCGAGTGCGGCGGCCAGGCCGGCCAGCAGGACGCACAGCCCGGCCCAGGGGGCGTGATCGGCCAGGCGGCCGCCGAGAAGGTTGCCACCGACCGCACCCAGCCCGAACAGGGCGAGCAGGGTGGTGACGGCGGACGGGGTGAAGCCGCTGACCTGCTGCAACAAGGGTGCGATGTAGGTGTAGGCGGTGAACAGCCCGCCCTGTGCGACCACGATGATCGCCAGGACCAAGGCCACCCGGGGCCGGAGCAGACCCCGCACCTCGCCCCCCGGACGAGCTGCCTCGTGCGCCGTCGGAGGGCGGACGAGGGCGGCCACGCCGCAGAGCACGAGCGCGGCGAGGGTTGCGATGGCCCCGAAGGTGGTCCGCCAGCCGAAGTGGTCACCGATCCAGGTGCCCAGTGGTGCGCCGAGCACCGTGGCCAGATTCCAGCCGGCCGTCACCACGGCGACGGCGCGGCCGCGGCGGGCCGCGGGCACCATGTCGACGGCGATCACCATCGCCGTCGCGAAGGCTGTACTGTGCGCCAGCGCGGTCAGCATCCGGGCCGCCACCAGGAGGTTGAAGCTGCCCGCCAGGGCTGCTGCAAGGTTGCCGGCGACGAATATTCCCAGCAGCACCAGCAGGGTCGGGCGCCGCGCCAGTTGCAGCATCCCCACCGTCACCAGCGGCCCTGCGATGGTGACGACCAAGGCGTACCAGGTCACCAGGGACCCGACCGCGGGCAGTGGACGATGCCAGTCGGCCGACAGCTGCGGCAGCAGCCCGACCATGACCCACTCGGCGGTTCCCACGACGAAGACGCACGCGGTCAGCACCGCAAGCGCAGCGCTGCGGCGCCATACAGGTGGGCAGGGAGCTCCGGTCGCCGGGGGTGCCGTTCTGGTGGTCATGACCAGAACGCTAAAGTCTCACATCAATGTGAGAGTCAATGCGATGAGGTGCAGATCACGTGCGCATCGGGGAGATGGTCCGCCAGACCGGGGTCAGCGAGCGGCTGCTGCGCTACTACGAGGAGCAAGGCCTGCTGACGCCGTCGAGGCTGCCCAGCGGCTACCGCGTGTACGCCGACGCGGACGTGGACACCGTCCGCCGTGTCCGAGCCCTGCTGGCCGCCGGTCTGCCGACCGCCACCATCGCCCAGGTCTTGCCGTGCATCCGTGACGACGGGACGACCCTCACGCCGGTGTGCTCCGACCTGGTGGCACAACTGCGCCGCGAGCGCGAACGCATCACCGATGCGATCAAGGAGCTGCAGACGTCGCAAGACATGCTCGATGCGGTCATCGCGGCAGGCCCGACCGGCAGCGACTGAACGGTCCCCAGCCGTGGTCGAACTGCGCGGGACAGCCGGGCCACAAGCTCGTAGGCGACGGGGAACCCGTCTGCGGCAAGCTGCTTGACGGCGGCATCGATATAGCGGCTGTTGAACAGCACCACGGCATTGAGGGCGAGGCCGAGGACGCCGATCCGGTCTTCCGTGCCATCGCGGTAGAGCTGGCGCAGTGCGCCGGGCGGGTGGTGCACCAGCGGACGAACAGCATCGAGTCCACCGTGGTGTCCGGCGCCGCGGTGGTTGGCCTCGTGCACACGCTGTTCACCCCGATCGGCACGGCACGATGACCGAGACCACCTCCACCCCGACGCCCAAGGGCGGAGGGAACGAAGCTGTTCCGGCGCCTCGTAGGGGCGGTTACGGGTCACCGGCTACCGGTTGCAGGCTTGGAGCTGCCTGGGCACCGATCCGAACAGCGCGAACCGACGGCCTCGCCGACCTGTAACCGGTAACTGGCATCCGGTGTCCGGTAACCGTCCTGCGTGCCTGCGGCGAGTGCGCGTGCCGCACTTCCTGGTCCGCATGGTCCACCTCGACCTCCTTGGCGGCGGGGGCGTCCTCCTCGCCCCCGGAGGACGACGTTTCCCTGGTAGTGCAGCGGCGGGGGTGGTGGTTCCGCTGGGGGATTTAACTCTGCACCCAGCACAGCAAGTTCGGCATGATGTGTCGGTGAAGTACTTCGAGGACAACCCCGAGATCTTCGCTGCCCTGGTCGCCGCCATCGCCATCCTCGGCGGCCTCCTCGGCAGCGTCATGGGCGCCAGGATCCAGGCGAACGGCGGGCGGGATCAGGCGGCGGCAGCGCGTGAGGCCGCGGAGATCGCTGCCGAGGCCCAGCGGGTGGCGGCGTTGTGGAGTGTTCGGCAGCTACAGGTTGCCGAGTTCATCCGGAGCGTTCGCGAAATGATGTCGGTTTACAACGGTATGTATCGGAGCGACGATGATGCCGAGAGCCGGCGCGCTCGCGTGGACGCCGCGTCCAAAGAGATGGCCTTGCGGGAAGCGGAGATCCGACTAATCGCCCCCGCGAAGGTTGCGCATGCGGCGACCGAGGTGTCCAGGGCGGCGAAGAAGGCAGGCGTGGGCGCGATGCGCTGGGGCCCGCTGGCCGGTGGCCGGGTCGCCCTCAGGCGCCTCTGCGACAGTGAAGACGATGCGGTTCGACATGAAGCCCGGGCGGCCAGGAGGGTACTCGACGACGAGAGTTCGAGCCGGACCGCACGGCGGCAGGCGCTGTCGGCGGTGGAAGGTCTGTCTGGGGAGCACATTCGTCGGCTGAGCGAGCCGCCCACGAAGCCCACCCAGCGCATCGTGGAAGGTAAGGACGCGCATCAGCGCGAGGTCGATGCCAAGATGGCAAGGCTCGTCAACGCCGCGCGCGAGATGCTGAAATCCGAGGACGACGTCCCCCCGGCGCTGCCGGCGCCGAAGCAGCGCCGCGGATGGTGGCGGGCGACGTAGGTCAGACTCCGCAGGCCGCTCTTCACCGGCACGATAAGAAGCGGAGGTGCCACGTGAGCGCGTCGAACTAGGGACAGTGCGTGCGGACCGTCTTGAGCTGGAATTGCTCGGGCTCGGGCTCGGGCTCGGTCCAGGTCTCAGGCCGGCTGAGGACCCATCTGGCGATGGTCCGCGGCAAGGGTGGGCGCGTCCCGGGCCGGGAGGGGCCTGTCTCTTCACGGCTGACGAGCACCTGTCCTGGCGATCATCCGATAAGGCGCCCCGATGATAATTTGCCCCGAATCGGGAAAGGGTGAGTAAGTGGACAGTGACTTGCGGCGATCGGTCGTCGTAACGCTTGGCGAACTCGGGCGTAGCGACGACTGGCGTGACCGGGCGGATGCCGGTCACAGCCTGGCAGGGTTCGCCGAGATGCAGGAAGCCGTAGAGCCGCTGCTGAGGCTTGTGCTTGACCCTCGTGACACCTTCGTCACCCGACGGACCGCGGAGGGCTTGCTTCGGCGAAAGGACAGAGCTGGACTGACGATAGTCGCCTCCGCACTGGCAGTCGCCAACGCCAACCACGCCGATTGGATCCACACGGCAATCGTCGATGTCTTCAGTATCTTCTCCGACGACCTGGACGAGGCGCTACGGCTCTGCGAGGAGATGTCGTGCGACACCGACGATCGTGTTGCTCAGGGGGCCCGTCGGCTGCACGAGAGTTTGGCAGAGATTGATCCCGTTCTTCGCCCGTCGTAGCGGGTATTTGAGCGCAGTTGTGAGGGTGCAGTTCCTCGACGGCAGGGGCAGCGAGGAGCACGTTGTCGGCTCAGCGTCACGGATCATTCTCGTCGATCATGTTCGGAGCCAGATCGTGAGGGCTGCCGCAGTGACTGTGCCGAGGTAGACGAAAACGGCGCTTGTCGTAGCGGGTGGCCTCCGTCCTGTGCTGCTTCAACCGATTGATGGCCCGGTCGACGGTGTTCCGTCTTTCGGCTGCATGCTGGTGCGTGCGGACGATGGTGGAGTCCACCGAGATGTCCCAGTCGATCTCCCCGCAGTCCGGCGCCCCCGGCTTGCCAAGGCCCCGGTTGATGTGCGCGCTGGGGTGGATGATGCCGTAGCCCAGGTAGCTGCTGGCCGTGCCGGGCCCCAGCCGTCGCAGCGGCCCGCAGAGTCGTACATGACGCGCAGAACCTGGCTCGCGGTCCAGCCCGGGGTGCAGGGACCAGATGAGGGCGGCGGTGGCCGACGAGAGCGCGGCGGAGGTGTGGGTGCCGCCCCCGTCAGGGCAGTGCCGCTGGAAGGAGGCGTCGCACCAGCGGGGGATGTTCGTGCAGGGAGCCGAGATGTTCACATCGTCGCCGTGCTGGGAGAAGTCGGCGACGTCGCCTTCCGGGGTGGTCGTAGCGACGCTGCCGGCGAGCAGGAGGACGTCCTTGGCGAGGGCGTCTTGCAGGGCGTAGTTCTGCCCGGTCAGGCCGGAGCCGATGGCGTGCCGGTTGCCGAGCGAGATGGTGATGGTCTTCGCGTCGAGTTCCGAGGCATCCTGATGGCTTGGTCGAGGTGGTCGTAGATGTCCGGCGGTTCGTCGTGCTCCAGCATGGGAACGCGAATTGGGATGATCTTGGCGGCGGGGGCGAGGTCCTGGAGACCGCCGCCCTTGCCGGTTTCCGTGATCAGCTCAGCGGTCGTGGTCCCCTGGCCGCTTCGGTTGCTGGTGTCGGGGCCGCCGCCTTCGGGGATGGACGCGTCCCGCCCGGGCAGGACTTGGCCCTGGAGAGTGGGTGTCGACGGGTTCACTCCCGAGTCGATCACGGCGATCTTGATTCCTTCACCCGTCGTCTTCTTCTAGATCTTGTCGACATCCATGCGGTCGAGGTACCACTGCTGGTCCCGGGCTGCGTCAGCATGCGCCAAGGGAGCCTGGCCGACTAGGCCGTGTATCGAAAGTGGATCTTGAGGCCGCCTCGGCCGTGCCCTGTACGGACGTAGAGGATCCACACCGGCCCTGGAGCGTGGGCTCAATATGATCTCCTGGATCGGTTGCTGCCTGCCCAGGGGGAACGATGCCGAGCTTCAAGAACACCGCCCGAGGACTCTGCTTAGCCGGAGTGTTCCTCATGCTTGCCGGGTGCGGATCCGGCAGTGGTGAAGAGAAACCCGGTCCGCTGCACAAGAGCAGCCAGCCCGCTCCTCACGTCCCCAGGCTTCTGGGGCTGCCCGACTTGCAAGCGGTCATGCCTGGCGTCGGCGGCATCCCGCCTGGTTGGGAGAAGAGCTCTGAGCTGCGTGACGAGGGTCCAGACGACAGCATCCTCGCCGGCGTGCAGCAATCCTTCGTCGCGCCCGACCTCAAAGGCATCGTCGGACTGAGCGCCTACTCTTTCCGGTCCACCGCCGACGCCATCCGGTACTACACGGACAGGAAGTCCAAGATGGCAAGTGTCAAGTTGGGGCCGGTGGAGCTTCCCGACGTCGATGCGGCGTACACAGCCGCGTACTGCCTGACGGACAACCTCTGCAGCGCCTCGATCGCGTTCCGGCTGGGTTCCGTCGCAGGAGTCGTGAACCTCAACACGAAGACTCGACCCGCCGTCGATCCCCGTGTGCTGAACTCCGTCACCCGCATGTTCGTCCATCGGATCCGACAGGCACAGCAGGGCCAGATCCCCTCCGCGAAGGCGGCATAGCCCTGACGCGCATGGACCGGGCTGGGCCGCGGCCGGGGTCAGCAACCAGTCCACCGGGTACTGCCCGAACGTCACCTCCCAGGCGCCACTCGCGTGGAACGTGGAGCCCACCTGTGACGGTCGGTGATCACAGCCACTCGTTGATAGCCGCGACGAGGATCGTCGCCTCGTAGCGGACTGCGAGCTTGTCGTAGCGCGTGGCGACGGCACGGTGCCTCTTGAGTCGGTTGATCCCGCACTCGACCGCATGGCGCTTGCGGTAGTCGGCCGGGTCGAAGCGCGGCGGCCGGCCGCCGCGGGACCCGAGCTTTCGGCGGTTGCGCGCCTGGTCGGGCTTGTCCGGGATGGTGCAGCGGATCCCGCGTCGGCGCAGGTAGGCGCGATTTCTGCGGGAGGCGTACGCCCTGTCAGCGCGTACCCGGTCGGGGCGGACACGTGGCCGGCCCGGTCCGAGGCGGGGGACGCGGACCTTCTCCAGCACCGGTTCGAACTGCGGTGAGTCCCCGCGCTGTCCTGCCGTGATCACGATCGACATGGGCTTTTGGCTCTGCTCGACGGCCAGGTGGAGCTTGGTGGTGAACCCGCCGCGCGACCGTCCCAGCCCATGATCATGCGGCTCGGTGAAGACCCCGCCCGGTGGTTCCTTCTGCAGGTCGCCCCGCTTGCGGGCCCCGGCCGCATGCTGATGGGCACGGCACACCGTGGAGTCGACGTTCAAGTCCCACACGATCGCGCCCTTCGCGTCGGCCAGGGACTGGAGCCGGGTGAGGATTCGCTGCCAGGTGCCGTTCCGCTGCCACCGGCGAAATAGGTCGTAGACCCGGCTCCACGGTCCGTACTCGACGGGGACGTCCCGCCACGGAACACCGGTCCGGACCCGGAACCGTATGCCGTCGAGCAGCCGCCGCCGAGGCCAGAGCGGCGGCCGCCCCGCCTTCGTGCCCTTCGGCAACAGCGGCTCCAACACCGCCCACTGCTCGTCCGTGAGATCTCCCCGGCCCATGAACCAAGATCATGCACAGCCCAAGATCCACTTTCGACACAGGGCCTAGATGGCCGTCTGCACAGAACTCGCCAAAGAGGCCGGCAAGCTGGGCGGCCCCGACGTGCTACGGGCCTTCTACCGAAACATGAGGCGTGGGCAGGGCTTTCTCCTCGGCGCTGCCGGCACCGGCGCAGGTATGGGCGGGCAAGCTGCGGTATGACAGTGGCGCGCCCGGGGCGCCGGCGATGCCACCGAGGCGGTGCAGGAGAGCGGGGCGACCTTGTCGGAACAGCCGCCGGCATCTGCGCCCTCAGTAGATGCCGGTCATGGCTGACACTGGCGGGGGGCCAGGGTGTCGGGCCGGTGGCGCAGTGCGCATGCTGGCCCGACACGGGTACCACTTCTCGTCCGGCTCGTCGCCCTGGGGCTCCGTGGCGCGGTGAGCGATGCTGGTTTTGAAGGCGCGCAGCTGATGCTCCGAGTCAACGCTTCGTAGCCAGGCTGTGCGGCTTGTGATGGAGCATCGCGCGGAGTACTCCTCCGAGCGTGCCGTGCATGTTCAGGTCGCCGAATCGCTCGGTGTCTCCCGTGAGTCCGTGTGCCGCTGGGTGATGCAGCACGAGGTCGATGCCGGCCAGGCCGCAGGCGTGACCAGCGACGAACGTGAGGAACTCAAGCGACTGCGGGCGGAGAACAAGCGGCTGCGCGAGGTCAACGAGGTGCTGAAGTCCGCGACGATTTTCTTCGCGGGGGAACTCGACCCCCGAAACCG